>JBFHQK010000010.1:0-23102 GCA_041592255.1 Fontimonas sp. | reverse complement strand
TCAGAGGCGAGGGGCTGGGTGCTGCATGAACAGCTGGAAAAAGATAATGGCGGAGTGAGCTGCAGGGGTCAGGGTGCGCCTCAAGTCACCGAGCATCTTGAAACAGACGCATACATCGAGCTCTTGGGAGACACGCTCTTCCTATTACCCGTCAAAATCCGGGGGGCGTCATCTGGAGTTTGAGCGGAGCGGCGGGCAATCAGGCTCCAGCCGTAGGATCCGCCTCGCTTTGCTCAGCGGGCCGCGGCTGAGCGTGAGCGTTGCCCAGTAGGAGGCGTATATGGATCACGTATCCACCCCTACATGAAATCAATGTCCGAGGACGAAATAGCGTCGCAGGAAGCGGGGGCGTCAGGGACGAATCCTGCACAAGGTCTCTCCAGCGCCGAGCGGATCGTCGTGCGTCTGGCATTCTGGCAGACGGTCCTGTCAGTCGTGGGCGCGTTCATCGCGGTCGTGGCGCTGTATGCCGCACTGACGGAGTCCGAGGCCGTGCGCCGGCAAACAGCCGCGGCGGTCTGGCCCTTCGTCCAGGTCTCGGTTGCGGACTTCGATTCAGGCAAGGACGCCGGTTTTGTCCTCTCGTTCAGCAATGCGGGGGTCGGCCCGGCACTGGTGCGCGCCGTGCGTGTCGTGATTGATGGCGAGCCGATGCGCGACTGGGCGCACGTCGTGGCGCATCTGGGCGGGACGCTCGATGAGCGGGTCGGGAGAAGTGCGATCAGCGACCGCGTCCTCAGGCCCGATCGCAAGGTTGATCTGATTTCCGTCACCGACCCCGCGCTCGCGCGGCGGTTACAGGCCGCAATCGGCAATCCCGAAACCGCGATCTCCTACTGCTATTGCTCCATCTTCGACGACTGCTGGCTGGCGGATAGCCGGTCTCCCGCGCTGAGCCCGGAGTCCGTGGCGGCCTGTCCGGACTTTGGTGAGGCGACCTTCCGCAACTGAACGCCCGGGGCGTGAAGCGCCTCGGGGCTCTCCAACCATCATCGAGGCACCCGCAGGGTGAACGCGCCATGGCAAGAGTGACTGGCATCGGCGGCATCTTCTTCAAGAGCCGGGGTGACAACGCCGCCCTGGCGGCCTGGTACCGGGACCACCTCGGTCTGCAGCTCGAAAGCTGGGGCGGGGCGATCCTGAAGTGGCCCGAGGACCGCGCCGATGATGGCGGGCTGACGGTCTGGACGGTGGCGGAGAAGGACAGCCAGTGGTTCAGTCCGAGCGCCTCGAACTTCATGGTCAACTATCGCGTCGACGATCTCGACGGACTGCTGCACCAGCTCCGGGCCAGCGGCGTGGAAATCGTCGGCGGCCCGGAGTCGCACGAAAACGGCAGGTTCGCCTGGATCATGGACCCCGAGGCCAACAAGATCGAACTCTGGGAGCCGCGGGCCTGGGACGAAAAGAGCAAGGTGGGCTGACGTCCTTGATGGCTCGGCACGGCGCGCAATTAGGGGGCAACTGACGGCGTGAACAATAGTGGTCTGTCCCCTAATTCACGTGATCTGTCAGGAGGTGACGTCGTGCAATTCCTCGAACTCAAGGTGCCGCCCCTGGCCCTGATGGGCATTTGTGCGCTGCTGATGTGGGCCGCGTCAGCGATCAGTCCGTTTCTGCATTTCGCCATGGCAGGGGCTTCCGCCTTGGGCTGGGGGATCGCAGCACTTGGCGGCCTGCTGGCCGCGCTTGGCGTAGCCGAATTTCGCAAGGCGCGCACCACGGTCGATCCGCGCACGCCGGAAAAGGCCGAGGCCCTGGTCGTCGGCGGTGTCTATCGGATCAGTCGAAATCCGATGTATGTGGGCTTCCTGCTGGCGCTGGTCGGCTGGGCCTTGTATCTGTCAAATCTGGCCGCCTTCGTGTTCCCGCCCCTGTATGTGGCGTACATGAACCGCTATCAGATCGGACCGGAGGAGAGGCATATGCGCGAAAAGTTCGGAGGCGGCTTCGACCGTTACGTCGCGCAGGTGCGACGGTGGATCTGAGGCCTGAGGCTTGAGAACAGGGGGGGGCAGCCCCCTTTAGCTGGGGGGCGAGGTCGCGGCAAAAGCGTTGGCGGGCAATCGGGGTGAAGCGGGCGGCCCCCTGCGCGCCTTGTCGTGCGCTATGCGCCCCAGAGGTGCAGTCCGTATTTCCAGTAGCCGTAGACGTTGTTGAGCCGCGCGTCCTGGTCGGCCGGCATCGGCAGGACTTCACCTTCGAGCAGCGGTGCCAGGTGCGGTGCGAGGGCCGCGCCGCCGCCGCCGGTGATGACGATGGCGTCGAGGTCCCAGTCGTCGGCCCACAGCCGGTTGACCTCCTGGGCGATGCGGGTCGCTAGCTGCTGGAACGCTTGCTGGACCAGTCCGGTCAGGTCGTAGCGCTTGCCCTTGATCTTGATCGTGCCGCGCGTCACGCCGTCATAGAGGCGGTACAGCTCGACGGCAACGCCGCTTTTTTCCTGCAGCGCATTGGCGATGGCGGTGTAGGCGATGGCGATGCCTGAGTCCGAGGACTGGCTGCCGCGTTCGGAGTAGCGGGTCTTGTCGCTGATGGTGTAGTCGGCAGTGCGAAAGCCGATGTCGATGATGCCGATCTTCTCGTTGATGAAGCGCTGGCTCGCTGGCTTGCCGATGTCGTTGAGCATCAGGTTGAACATCGAGCCGAAGGGCTGCGGAATCACCCGCACCTTCTCGATGTTGACGACCTTTTCCTCGCGCTCCTGGGTGCCGGGCTTGACCACCACGATCGTGTGCCGCGCCTGCAGCAGCGTCATCAAGGGGTCTTTGTACTTGCGGAAGAAGCTGATCGGCAGGCCGGTGACCAGGCGCGTCGGATCGCCGCTGGCGACAAACGGCGCCAGCGCGGCCAGCGCCAGGGTCTTGGCGTACTGGGCGAGGAACTGGTTCTGGTCGAGCGTGAAGCCGCGCCCGCGCGACTGCTGTTCGGCCAGTTCGCCGACGAAGTAGGACTGGTTGCCGAGGCTGATGTGACGCGGGAACTGCGGCACGCCGGGGAGCAGGCTTTCGCCGAACTGGGCCTCGTTGGCCTCGCCGACGACCGACTTGAACACCTGGAACTGCTTGCCGTCGGTGGCCTTGGTATAGCCGAAGCCGATATCCGCGCCGAGGATTTTCACGGACGTCCCCCTGTGTGGTTTGGCCGAAGTATAGGGCCAGATTCCCGCCGCGGCGCTGCGCCGCTTCGCAGGGCCAAGTGCTTGAATCGCCGCGCAAGGTACGCGCGCGGCGCCGAACCGCTTCAGGCGGTCAGATGCGCGAGCGTATGACCGGCCTGTTCCCAGTTGCGGCCGTCGAAGTCCTCGTAGTCGACCGCGGCAATCGTCGCCGGATCGAGGCAGCGCAGGTTGACGGAGTAGCCGTCGGGGTTCGAGCGCGGCACGTAGAAGGACTTGATCCCGCAGTGGCGGCAGAACAGGTGGCGGGCGGTGCCGGTGTTGAAGCTGTAGGTGCTCAGCGCGTCGGCGCCGGCGTGCAGGGTGAAGTCGGCGGCGCGCACGATCAGGTGTTCAAAGCCGGTCATGCTGCAGATCGAGCAGTTGCAGCGCTGCACGCGCAGACGCGCCGGCGCGCGGACGGCGAAGCGCACGCGGCCGCAGTGGCAGCCGCCGGTGTGAGTGACAGGGTCCATCGCTAAGTCCGGCAGGCGAGCGGGGCTCGCGGAATCCGTATGCTGCAACCGGCAAATCGCCGTGCGCAATCACCGCGACTACAATCGCGCCCATGAAGCTGAAGTTCACCAAGATGCACGGCGCCGGCAACGATTTCGTCGTGATTGATGCCACGCGCGAGCCGTTCCGGCCGACGCCCGAGCTGCTGCGGCGGCTGACTGACCGGCGCTTCGGCGTCGGCTGCGACCAGGTGCTGGTGGTCGAGCCGCCGTCGACGGCGGATGTCGATTTCAACTACCGCATTTTCAACGCCGACGGCTCGGAGTCCGGGCAATGCGGCAACGGCTCGCGGGCGCTGGCGCGCTATGTGCGCGAGGCGGGTCTGTCGGCGAAGGACAGCATCCGTGTGCGCACCGCGACCTCGGTGCTGGAGCTGGCGCGCGCCGACCGCGGTCTCTATCGCGTCGACATGGGCGCGCCGCGGCTGGAGCCGGCGCAGGTGCCGTTCACGGCCAGCGCGCGTGCGCTGCGCTACGCGCTGACGCTGGACACCGGCGCGCCGGTGGAGATTGGCGTGGTCAGCATGGGTAATCCGCATGCCGTGCTCTGCGTCGAGTCGGTGGACCGCGCGCCGGTGGCCGAGATCGGCGCCCGGCTGCAGGCGCATCCGGCGTTTCCGCAGAGCGTCAACGTCGGCTTCCTGCAGGTACTGGCGCGCGACCGCGCGCGGCTGCGCGTGTACGAGCGGGGTGTCGGCGAGACGCTGGCCTGCGGCAGCGGGGCCTGCGCGGCGGCGGTGGTCGGGCAGCTGTGGGGGCTGCTGGATACGCGCGTCGAGATGGAGTTGCGCGGTGGCACGCTGCACCTGGAATGGCTGGGGGAGGGACATCCGGTGTTGATGACCGGTCCGGCCGAAACCGTATTCAAGGGGGAAATCGAATGGCCGAACTGACAGCCCCGATGAGTGAAGGCACCGCGCCCAAGCTCAACGAGCGTGAAGTGGTCGCCTACCTGAAGGCGCACGCCGACTTTCTGAGCCGCCACCCGGATCTGCTGGAGGCGATCGAGCTCAAGCACCGCGCCGGCTCGGCAGTGTCCTTGATCGAAAAGCAGGTCGACATCCTGCGGGCGAAGAACCAGCGTCTCGAGGACCGCCTGCAGCGGCTGACCGATGCGGCACGTGACAACGAGCGGCGTGCCGAGAGCGTGCAGCGCCTGGCGCGCCACCTGATTCGCGCGCCGTCGCTGGCGGCCGCCGCCGCGGCGCTGGGCAAATGCCTGCGCGAGGATTTCGGCATCGACGAGGTGTTTGTCGGTGTGTCGGCGGCGCATTTCAAGCGCCACGACATCGACGGCATTTCGCCGGTCGATGCCGACGGGCGTCTGGCGCGGGTGTACGAGAATTTCTTCCGCACGCGGCTGATCGAGTGTGGCCCGATCGACGAGGACAAGGCGCGTCTGCTGTTCCCCAAGGCGTCGCGCCCGGTGCTGTCGGCGGCGGTGGTGCCGCTGGAGAAGGAGAAGAGTCTGGGCATGCTGGCGCTGGGCAGCGGCGAGGCCGACCGCTTCCAGCCGCGACAGGGCAAGCTGTTCCTCGAACTGACCGCGGATCTGGTCGCCGCGGCGATCCGCGCCCGGATCTGATGGGGGCCGCTGCGCAGCCGGCATCGCCGCTGCCGCCATTGCCGCAGTGCCTGGCGCCGCTGATCGTCGAGTTCGTCGATCACCTGCGCCACCAGCGGCGCTATTCGCCGCACACCTGCGCCGCCGCGCAGCGCGACCTGGCGGCGTTTGCGCACTACTGTGCGCAGGCCGGCATCTCCGCGCTGGAGCAGATCGACCTGCATCTGGTGCGGGGCTATGTCGCCGCCCGCCACCGCGCCGGCCGGCAACCGGCCAGCCTGCACCGCTATCTGTCCATGGTGCGGGCCTTTTTCCGCCATCAGGTGCGCGCAGGACGGCTGCAGGCCAACCCGGCGCAGGGGGTGCGGGCGCCCAAGCACCGGCGCCGGCTGCCGGCGGTGATCGGCGCAGAGGCGCTGGGCAAGGCGCTGGAGCATCAACCCGCGGACCGCCTGAGCCTGCGCGACCAGACCATGGTCGAGCTGTTCTACTCGGCCGGGCTGCGCCTGGCCGAGTTGCAGGCCCTGAATGTGGACGATGTCGCGGGCGGGCGCCGCGAGGTCACGGTCACCGGCAAGGGGCGCAAGCAGCGCATCGTGATGATCGGCGCCCCGGCGCGGGCGGCGCTGGCGCACTGGCTGCAGGAGCGTGGCGCGTGCGCCGCCGCCGGCGAGCCGGCGCTGTTCGTCTCCGCGCGCGGCAGCCGCCTGTCGCGCGGCGCGATCGGCACGCGCCTGCGCGACTGGGCGATCAAGGCGGGGCTGGGCGTGCACCTGCATCCGCACCGCCTGCGCCACTCGTTTGCCACCCACCTGCTCGAATCCAGCGGCGACCTGCGCGCGGTCCAGGAACTGCTGGGCCATGCGCACCTGTCAACGACCCAGATCTATACCCAGCTGGACTGGAAGCGGCTGGCGGCGGTCTACGATGACGCCCATCCGCGGGCGCGCCGCAAGGCCGCCCGCGCCAAGTGATGGCGCCCCCCCCCGGAACGGTCCGTTCGGCACTTGTGCGGCGCAAAATTCGGCGTATGATCCGCGCCCGCCAGCTCCCCTCATCGCCATCGTGGAGCGGCAGGTTGCCGTGTCCCATTCTCTCGTCCGTTGTTTCCCTGGAGTGTCACTCATGAATCGCCACATCGTTGTCGCGATGGGTTTGGCCTGCGCGCTGGCCCTGAGCGCCTGCGGCAAGAAGGAAGAAGCCGCTGTTATTGAAACCGCCCCGGTCGAGGCTGTTGCCCCGGCTGCCGAAGCCACCGCCGCCGTTGAGCAGGCCGCTGATGCCAGCGCCGCTGCCCAGTCGTGCACGCAGGAGTGCGGTGACGGCATCGTCGCCACGATCCAGTGCGCCGCCGGCGAAACCGCCGTCTGCGACTGCGCCGCCGAGCCGAAGGCCCGCTGCGAGCAGGCCGCCGTTGCCGCGCCGGCCGAAGCTGCTGTCGAAGCCGAAGCGCCGGCCGCCGAGTAATCGGATTGCCGGTCGGAAAGAGGGCGCCGCACAGCGGCGCCCTTTTTTTGTCTGCTTGAAACGCCTGCGCGCCGCCCCCACGATGCGGAGTCAGGCTTTCAGGCACGTGGGCAGATGAAACAATTCGACGGCACGACGATTCTGTGCGTGCGCCGCGGCGGTCAGGTCGCGATGGGCGGTGATGGCCAGGTCTCGCTGGACAAGACCCGCATCAAGGGCAACGCGCGCAAGGTGCGTCGCCTCTACGGCGACAAGGTGATTGCCGGCTTTGCCGGCGGCACCGCCGATGCCTTCACGCTGTTCGAGCGCTTCGAGGGCAAGCTCGAAAAGCATGGCGGCCAGCTGGTGCGCGCCGCGGTCGAGATGGCCAAGGACTGGCGCACCGACCGCTATCTGCGCCGTCTTGAGGCGCTGTTGCTGGTGGCCGACCGCGAAGCCTCGCTGATGGTGTCCGGCAACGGCGATGTAATGGAGCCCGAGGCGCACGGCGTGCTCGCGATCGGCTCGGGCGGCTCGTACGCCAACGCCGCGGCGCGTGCACTGGTCGAGAACAGCGAACTGGGCGCACGGGCCGTGGTCGAGAAGGCGCTGCACATCGCCGCCGACATCTGCATCTACACCAACCATACCCTGACCATCGAGACGATCGACGGCTGAC
This sequence comes from Fontimonas sp., assembly GCA_041592255.1. Classification (GTDB taxonomy): domain Bacteria; phylum Pseudomonadota; class Gammaproteobacteria; order Nevskiales; family Nevskiaceae; genus Solimonas. The sequence goes on along the minus strand of JBFHQK010000010.1, from coordinate 15,741 downwards.
GGGACTTCACGGTGCCGGTTGCGGGTTTCGCGTGCGTCCGCCGGGGCGACCGAGATCCGCCAGCCGCACCGGCTTGGACAAGGCTGATATGAACGACACACCGACTGCGCCGCACACGATGACCCCGCGCGAGGTCGTCGCCGAACTCGATCGCCACATCGTCGGCCAGCAGGCGGCCAAGCGCGCGGTCGCGGTGGCCCTGCGCAACCGCTGGCGGCGCGCCCAGCTCGACGGCCAGCTGCGCGCCGAGATCCACCCCAAGAACATCCTGCTGATCGGCCCCACCGGCGTCGGCAAGACCGAAATCGCGCGGCGGCTGGCCAAGCTGGCCAACGCGCCGTTCGTCAAGGTCGAGGCGACCAAGTTCACCGAGGTCGGCTATGTCGGCAAGGATGTCGACACGATCGTGCGCGATCTCGTCGATGTCGCGGTGAAGATGACGCGCGAGCAGGCGACGCGGCGCGTGCGCGACCGCGCCGAACTGGCCGCCGAGGAGCGCATCCTCGACGCCCTGCTGCCGCCGCCGAAGGACTTCGGCGAGCCCAGTCCGCAGCGGCAGCAGGAAAGCGGTGCCGCCCGGCAGGTGTTCCGCAAGCAGCTGCGCGAGGGCAAGCTCGACGACAAGGAGATCGAACTCAAGCTGACCCAGCCCTCGGCGCGCGTCGAGCTGATGGGGCCGCCGGGCATGGAGGAAATGACCCAGCAGCTGCAGTCGATGTTTGCCAACCTCGGCCAGGGCCGCGCCAAGACGCGCAAGCTCAAGGTCGCCGACGCCTTCCAGCAGCTGGTCGACGAGGAGGCCGCAAAGCTGGTGGACGAGGAGGCGATCAAGACCGAGGCGCTGCGCAACGCCGAGGAGAACGGCATCGTCTTCATCGACGAGCTCGACAAGGTGTGCAAGCGGGGTGAGTACGCCGGCGCCGATGTGTCGCGCGAAGGCGTGCAGCGCGACCTGCTGCCGCTGATCGAGGGCTGCACCGTCAGCACCAAGTATGGTTCGGTGAAGACCGATCATGTGCTGTTCATCGCCTCGGGTGCGTTCCACCTCGCCAAACCGTCGGATCTGATTCCCGAGCTGCAGGGGCGCCTGCCGATCCGCGTCGAGCTCGACGCGCTCAAGGCCGGCGACTTCCTGCGCATCCTGACCGAGCCGAACTTCTCGCTGACCGAGCAGTACCGCGCCCTGCTGAAGACCGAAGGCGTCGACATCGACTTCACCGACGACGGCATCAAGCGCATCGCCGAGATCGCCTGGCAGGTCAACGAGCGCACCGAGAACATCGGCGCCCGGCGCCTGCACACGGTGATGGAGCGGCTGATGGAGGAGGTGGCTTTCGCCGCGCCGGATCATGCGGAGTCGCGGATCACGGTGGATGCGGCGTACGTCAACGAGCGTCTCGCCGCGCTGGCCGGCGATGACGACCTGAGCCGCTACATCCTGTGACCGCCGCGCGCCATGCCGGCCGCCTGAGGGCGCCATGACCGCCGCGCCGACGACGATCCGCCTGCACCGCAAGGCGCGCGTGCTCGAAGTCGCCTGGGCCGACGGCACGCGCGACGAGCTGCCGTGCGAGTATCTGCGCGTGTTCTCGCCCAGCGCCGAACTGCGCGGCCATGGGCTGCCGGAGCCGATGCTGATCGGCGGCAAGCGCGAGGTGAACGTCGTGCGGATCGATCCGGTCGGACGCTACGCGGTCAAGCTGGTGTTCGATGATGGCCATGACACCGACCTCTATTCCTGGACCGTGCTGCGCGAGCTGGCGCAGGCCCGCACCCAGAACTGGGCGCGCTATCTCGAGCGGTTGGCGCAGCACGGCATGTCGCGCGACAGCGAGGTGGTCAAGCTGTCCGCGCTGGTCAAGACCTGGACGCCGCCGGCATCGCAATGACCTGAGCGCGGTTCGCAGGACCGCCGCGCCGCTACAATGGCGCCATTCGCACTGCTGGCGCCCCCATGTCTTCCGAACACAAACCCGGACACACCCATTTCGGCTACGAGCAGGTGCCCGTGGCGGAGAAGCAGCGGCGCGTCGCCGGCGTGTTCACGTCGGTCGCGCGTCGCTACGACCTGATGAACGACCTGATGTCGCTGGGCATCCACCGCCTGTGGAAGCGCTTCGTCATCGACCTTGCCGGCGTGCGCCCGGGCGAGCGGGTGCTCGACGTCGCCGGCGGCACCGGCGATCTGAGCCGCGAATTTGCGCGCGCCGTCGGCGCCAACGGCCTGGCGGTGCTGTCGGACATCAACGCCGCCATGCTCGGCGAAGGCCGGCGCCGGCTGCTGGATCGCGGTGTGGTCGGCGTGCCGCTGGTGCAGGCCAACGCCGAGAAGCTGCCGTTTGCGGAGGGCAGCTTCGACTGCGTCACCATCGGCTTTGGCCTGCGCAATGTCACCGACAAGGACGCGGCACTGCGCTCGATGACGCGCTGCCTCAAGCCGGGCGGGCGCCTGCTGGTGCTCGAATTCTCCAAGCCGCTGAGCGAGACGCTGTCGCGCGTCTATGACCAGTACTCCTTCAAGCTGCTGCCGCTGATGGGCCGCCTGGTCGCCAACGACGAGGAGTCCTATCGTTACCTGGCCGAGTCGATCCGCATGCACCCGGACCAGGCCACGCTCAAGCAGATGATGGAGGCCGCCGGCCTGGATCGCGTGCAGGTCTACAACATGACCGGCGGCATCGTCGCGGTGCACCGCGGATTCAGGATTCGCCAGTGAGTGCGCCGGCGCTGCTGTGCGCGGCCCTCGAGGTCGCGCTCAATCGCCATCTGGCGCTCGAGGCCAGTGCGCTGTCGGCCTGTGCGGAGCTGTCGGGCCGCGTCATCGAGCTGCATACCGATGCGCCAAGCTGGTCGTTCTGGATCGAGTTCCACGGCGGCGGCGTGCGCGTGCTGCCGGATCTGGGTCGCGCCGCCGAGGTCCGCGTCAGCGGCAGCCTGTCGACGCTGATGCGGCTGGCGTGGACCGCGGCAGACGGCGCCGGTGATATCGGCATCCCGCAGGGGCTGCAGATCGACGGCGACGTCGAGTTGCTGCAGCGCTTCAACCGCATTCTCGTCGGCGTCGGCTTCGATCCCGAGGAGATTGCCGCGCGTTTCGTCGGTGATGCGGCGGCGCACCGCGCCACCCAGGGTCTGCGTGCGCTGATGGGCTGGGGCCGGCAGAGCCTGGGCACGCTGGGGCTGGATGCCGCGGAGTACCTGCGCGAGGAGACGCACGATCTGGCGCGCGCCGCCGACGTGCAGGACTGGGTGGCCGGCGTCGAGCGCCTGCGCGACGGCGTGGCGCGTTTCGAGGCGCGGCTGCGGCGGCTTGAGTCGAAGGTGGGCGCATGACCGGTCTGCTCAGCTTCTCGCGCCTGCGCCGCATCTGGCAGATCCGCCGGGTCGCGACCCGATACGGCCTGCGCGAATTCATCAACCCGCGGCACCGGTCACAGGACCCGCGCCCGCGCGGCGAGCGCCTGCGGCTGGCGCTCGAGGCGCTGGGGCCGGTGTTCATCAAGTTTGGCCAGGCGCTGTCGACGCGTCCGGACATCGTGCCGCCGGACATTGCCGAGGAACTGGCCAAGCTCCAGGATCGCGTGCCGCCCTTCCCGGGGGAACAGGCCGCGGCGATCATCGAGCAGGAACTGGGCCGTCCGCTGACCGATTTGTTCGCCGAGTTCGATCCGGTGCCGCTGGCATCGGCCTCGGTGGCGCAGGTCCATGCCGCGCGGCTGAAGCCGGCCGAGGACGGCAGTCCGGGATTTGAAGTGGTGGTCAAGGTGCTGCGGCCGGGCGTCGAGCAGGTGATCGGCAGCGATATCGAGCTGCTGCATACGCTGGCGCAGCTGGCACACCGCTTCTCGCCGACCGCGCGCCGCCTGCGTCCGCTCGAAGTCGTTGCCGAGTACGAGAAGGTGCTGCTCGACGAACTCGACCTGATGCGCGAGGGGGCCAACTGCGCGCAGCTGCGCCGCAACTGGCTCGGCTCCGAGCTGATTTACCACCCGCTGGTGTACTGGGACTACACGCGGACGCGGGTGCTGGTGATGGAGCGTATCCGCGGCGTCTCGATCCGCGAGCTCGGCCGCCTGCGCGAGCTGGGGGTCGATTTCGGTGTGCTGTCGGAGCGCGGCGTCGAGATCTTCTTCAAGCAGACGTTCCGCGACAATTTCTTCCACGCCGACATGCACCCGGGCAACATCTTCGTCGATGTGTCCGATCCGCAGAAACCGAGCTACCTCGCCGTCGATTTCGGCATCGTCGGCCAGCTGACGCCGTCGGACCAGCGCTATCTGGCCGAGAATTTCTACGCCTTCTTCAATCGCGACTACCGGCGTGTGGCCGAGCTGCACGTCGAAAGCGAATGGATTCCGTCGAACACCCGGGTCGAGGAGTTTGAGTCAGCGATCCGCACCGTCTGCGAGCCGATCTTCCAGCGTCCGCTCAAGGAGATCTCGTTCGGCTTCTTCCTGGTGCGCCTGTTCCAGATCGCGCGGCGTTTCAACTACCAGGTGCAGCCGCAGCTGGTGCTGCTGCAAAAGACCCTGCTGCAGATCGAGGGGCTGGGTCGCCAGCTCAATCCCGAGCTCGACCTGTGGAAGAGCGCCAAGCCGATCATGGAGGACTGGATGCGCCGCCGGCTGGGTCCGGCCGCGACGCTGGAGCGCATGCGCGCGAACATGCCGACGCTGGCCGAAACCCTGCCCGAGCTGGCCCATCAGGCCTTGCGCCAGTTCTCGCGCGGCGAGGGATTCGGCGGCGTGTCGCGCAAGGATCTGGATGCGCTCAGGGCCGAACTTCAGGCGTCGAACCGGCGCCAGCTGCGGATGACCGCGGCGGCTGCGCTCGCGTTCTCGGCGGTGCTGCTCTATGTCGCCGGCAAGGGCTGGATCTGGGCCGGGGCGCCGCTGCTGAGCTGGGTGCTGGCCGCGACCGCGACCGCGCTGGGCCTCAGCGCACTGCGCCGGCGCTGAGCGCCGGCGCCGCGGTCAGTGCGGTGCTCAGGCGCAGGTTCACCGGCTGCACCGGCACGCGCTGCTCGGTGCGGCGGATCAACTGGGACGGCGCCACCAGCTCGACGCCGAACTCGGCCAGTCGCGGCAGCACCTCGGCCAGCACCGCGTAGGTTTCCGGATAGGGGTGGGCAATCGCCAGGGCGCCGCCGTTGATCTGGGCGATCCGGATCAGGCGCTGAAACTGCGCCCGCGTCGCCTCGATGCCGCGCTCGTGGTCGAGAAACACGCGCCGCCGCGTGGTCGGGATGCCGTAGGCGCGCGCCAGCGGATAGGCGACGCTGTCAGCGGTGGTCATGCTGTCGACGAAATAGCCGGCGCCGCGCCGCGACAGTTCGCGCATCAGCCAGTGCATGGCGCTGCGGCTGGCGGTGGCGCGGCTGCCCTGGTGATTGTTGACGCCCTGCGCATGCGGCACGGCGTCGAGCAGGCGGTCGAGCTGATCGCCGCGCCCGTTCGGCGGCGTCTGCGCGGACAGTGCCAGCGGGTGTGCGGTGCCGGCGGCGGGTTCCAGCGGCAGGTGCACCAGAATTTCCTTGTTCGCCGCATGCGCCAGTTCGGCGAGCCGGCGCGTGTGCGGGGATTCGGGCAGAAACGAACAGGCCACCGCACCCGGCAGTTCGATCGCCTGGCGGCCGTCCGCCCAGTTGTCGCCGAGGTCGTCGACGACAATGCTGATCAATGGGGTGGTCGCGGCCTGCACCTGGGCGGCCAGGCCGGCAAGCAGCAGCGCCAGCAGCCTGCGGCGCATCCGGTTATTGCGCCCGTGCGATGACCAGGCCCTTGAGCAGATTCAGGGCTTCGTAGAGGGCGTAATCGTTCTCGGCGAGTTCGCGCGCGGTCGCGGCCTGTTTCTCGGCCGCCTCGCGCTTGCGCGCGATCTCGTCCTGGTGCGCGGGATCGCCGTTTTCGTTGGCGAGACTCTTGGCCAGCGCGGCCTCCGAGATCGGCTCGAAAATGTTCTCGGCGCCGTCCTCGGCGCGTGCGATGCGCAGCGGCCGGATCGCGATGTCGGGCTCGATGCCCTCGGCCTGGATCGAGCGGCCGGACGGGGTGTAGTAGCGCGCAGTGGTGATCTTGATCGCGCCCTCATTGGACAGGGGCAGGATGGTCTGCACCGAGCCCTTGCCGAAGGTGCGCGTGCCGACCAGCACGCCGCGCTTCTGGTCCTGGATCGCGCCGGCAACGATTTCCGACGCCGACGCCGAGCCGGCGTTGATCATCACCACCAGCGGCTTGCCGTCGAGCAGGTCGCCGCGGCTGGCGTTGAACTCGCGTCCACCGTTGCCGTCGCGGCCGCGGATGCTGACGATGGTGCCCTTGTCGAGGAAGCTGTCGCTGACCTTGACCGCGGCGTCGAGCACGCCGCCGGGGTTGTTGCGCAGGTCGAGGATCACGCCCTTGAGCGCGCCGCCGGCTTCGGACTGCAGGCGTGCGAACTCCTTCTCCAGCGTCGGCCCGGTTTCGGTGGTGAAGCTGGAGATGCGCAGGTAGGCCATGCCCGGCTCGAGCACACGGCCGCGCACGCTGGCGACCTTGATCACGTCGCGCTTGAGTTCGACCACCTTGGGCGCGGGCGCGCCCTCGCGGACCAGCGTCAGCGTGATCTTGGTGCCCGGATCGCCGCGCATCTTGTCCACCGCGTCGCTCAGCGACAGGCCTTTGACCGGGGTGTCGTCGATCTTGACGATCAAATCGCCCGGCTGGATGCCGGCCTTGGCGGCGGGCGTGTCGTCGATCGGCGCCACGACTTTGACGAAGCCGTCCTGCATCTGCACTTCGATGCCCAGGCCTCCGAACTTGCCGGAGGTGGCGATGTTCATGTCCTTGAACTCTTCGCGGTCGAGATAGGCCGAGTGCGGGTCCAGCCCGGACAGCATGCCGCGCACCGCGTTTTCGAGCAGCGTCTTGTCCTCAACCGGCTCGACGTAGTCCGTCTTCACGCGATTGAGGATCTCGACGAAGGTCTGCAGGTCCTTGACCGGCAGCGATTCCACGGACCCGGACCGGTCGGCGAGCACGCCCGAGGTCAGGCTGACCGAGGCACCAATGAGGATGCCGGCGACCAGCGCCAGCGAAACACGGGGCGAAAAGGGCATTGCGAGGCTGCGATCCGAGGGGTGAGGAGCAAGATAACAAGTGTAGGACTGCGCGGAAAGCGGCCGGTTCCTTGCGCTGCGCCCGCTCAGCGGGCCAGCCACTGCCGCGGGTCGATCGGTTCGGCACCCTTGCGCAGCTCGAAATAGACCCCCGGCTGTTCGTGGCCGCCGGTGCTGCCGGCGCTGGCCAGCACCTGGCCGGCGCGAATCGTCTCGCCCACCGCCACCGTCGCCGCCTGGGCGTGGCCGTAGAGGCTGTAGTAGCCGCCCTCGTGTTCGAGCAGCACGATCAGGCCGTAGCGATGCATCCAGCCGACGTAGACCACGCGCCCGCGCGCCACCGCCTTGATCGCGCTGCCTTCCTGGGCGCCGATCCAGTGACCTTTCCAGCTCAGTTTGCCGCCGGCCTTGGTGTCGCCATAGCGGGCGATCAGCTTGCCGCGCAGCGGCCACGGCAGCTTGCCGCGCAGCGTCACGAACGGCTGATCGGAGAAGCCGGCATCCGGCGGCAGCTCCGCGAACGCGGTCTGCAGCTGCTCGATCAGCGCAACCAGCGCGCGCTCGTCGTTGCGCAGGCGCTTGAGCTCGCCCTGTTCATCGGCGATGCGCTCCCGCAGCTTGCCCAGGACCTCGGCGCGCTCGCGCCGCGAGTCCTTGAGCGTGTCGAGGGCGGACTCCTGCTGCCGCTTGAGCTCGGCAAGCCGCGCGACTTCGGCCTGCAGGCGTTCGCCCAGCGCTTCGAGTTCGTGGACGCGGCTGCGGATGCCCTCGATCGCCGCGGTCTGCGCCCGCTGCAGATAGTCGTAATAGACCAGCACGCGCCCGACCTTGAGCACGTCGTTCTGGTTGAGCAGCAGCTGCGTCTGGCCCTGCCGCCCGATCGCGTAGGCGGCGCGCAGTTGGCGGCGCAGCCCGTCGCTGCGGCGCTCCAGCGTCCGGCGCGTGGCGATGCTCTCGGTTTCCGTGTCGTGGATGCGCTGACGCTGCGCCGCGGCCTGCTTCTGCAGCGACTTGAGCTCGGCGCTGATTGCGGCGATGCGCCGTTCGGTCTGCTGCAGTTCGCGGGCCAGCGTGTCGCGCTCGGCCTGGTCGTGCTCGATTGTCTGCGCCAGGCCGCCGATGCGCTCGCGTACCGCATCCAGCGCCTGTTGCTTCTGCCGCAGCTCGCCGCCGGCCGCCCACGCGCTGCCGGCCAGCATCCAGATCAGCGCGGCGATCACCACAGATGGCCTGTTGCGGCGGCGGTTCATGCGATAATGCTAGCTGTTTCACCTCCCTTTCCGCAGCCCGACCCCGGTCGTTTTCGAGATGGATCAGCTCATCGAGTTCTTCGGCAACCACCCTGGTTTGTTCGCCGCCCTGGGCGTCGTGCTCGCACTCCTGATCGCCAACGAGATCCACGGCGTGCTGACCGGCGGCAAGCGGCTGTCGGTGCCCGAGGCGGTGCGGCTGATCAACGACCGCGACCCGATCATCCTCGACGTGCGCACGGCCGCAGACTTCAAGAAGGGCCACCTGCTGCATGCGTACAGTGCGCCGCTGACCAAGCTCGACGAGCACCTGGGGCCGATCGGCAAGGACAAGGCCAAGCCGGTGCTGGTCTACTGTGCGCTGGGCTCGAGCGCGGTGAGCGCCGCCGAGCGCCTGCGCAAGAGCGGTTTCGCCGAGGTCTACCCGCTGCGCGGCGGCCTCAACGCCTGGCTCGGCGCCAACCTGCCGGTCACGACGAAATGAAAGCGGTGCGGATGTACAGCACGCGCTTCTGCCCGTTCTGCGTCATGGCCAAGCGCCTGCTGTCCGCCAAGGGCGCGCAGGTTGAGGAAATCCGCGTCGACGAATTGCCCGATCAACGCGAAGCAATGACACGCCTCACCGGACGGCGCACGGTGCCGCAGATCTTCGTTGGCGACGTCTACGTCGGCGGCTGCGATGAGCTGCACGCGCTCGACCGTGCCGGACAACTCGATCCACTCCTCAGCGACTGACCGCAATGACCGACCAACCGAACTCCGCGCCCGCCGGCGCGGCGCCGCAGCGCCAGGTGCTGCTGCAGAAGATCTACGTCAAGGATGCCTCGCTGGAGGTGCCGCTGGCGCCGCAGATTTTCACGCGCCAGTGGCAGCCGCAGATCGACGTTCAGGTCAACACGGACGTCAAGCCGCTGGACGGCGACAACTTCCACGTCGTGCTTGCCGTGACGGTGACCGCCAAGCTGGGCGAGGACGTCGCGTTTCTCGCCGAGACGCATCAGGCCGGCGTGTTCGTGGTGCGTGGCTTTGCCAGTCACGAGGAACGCCAGGCGGTGCTCGGCGGCTACTGCCCGGGGCTGATCTTCCCGTTCGCGCGCGAGACCATCGCCGATCTGGTCCAGCGCGGCGGCTTCCCGCAGCTGCTGCTGCAGCCGATCAACTTCGAGGCCTTGTACCTCGAGCACGCCAACCGCGCTCGCAGCCAGCCGGGCAAGGCGCCGGCCGCGGCTGCGCACTGAGCCGGGCCTGAGCTTCCGTACACGGCGCACGGCACGCATGAACACGATCGGGGTTCTCGGCGCGGGCTCCTTCGGCACGGCGCTGGCGATTCACCTGTCGCGCCGCGGCGCGCCAACCCTGCTCTGGGGCCGTGACGGAGAGCGGGTTGCGGCGATGCAGGCCGCGCGCGAGAACGCGCAGTACCTGCCCGGCTGCAGCTTTCCGCTGATGCTCGAGGCGACGGCGGATCTGCCGCGCGTGGTGGCGGGGTCCGAGGACCTGCTGATCGCGACGCCGTCTTATGCGCTGCGCCAGACCCTGGATGCGCTGGCGCCGCTGCTGCGGCCGGGACAGGGCATCGTTGCCGCGTGCAAGGGCCTGGAGCCGGGCAGTGGCCGGCTGCTGCACGAGGTCATCGGCGACCGTTTCGGCGCGCAGTACCCGATGGCCGTGCTGTCCGGCCCGACCTTTGCCAAGGAACTGGGCATCGGCCTGCCGACCGCGGTCACCATCGCGTCGCCGGACCACGACTTTGCCGAGAAGATCGCGATGCGCCTGCACGGCGGCGGCTTCCGCGCGTACTGGACCAACGATCTGCCGGGCGTCGAGATCGGCGGGGCGGCGAAGAACGTGATGGCGATCGGCGTCGGCATCGCCGATGGCCTGCAGTTGGGGGCCAACACGCGCGCGGCGCTGATCACGCGCGGACTGGCCGAGATCATGCGGCTCGCCGAGGCGCTGGGCGCGCGTGCGGAAACCCTGATGGGCCTGGCCGGCATGGGCGACCTGGTGCTGACCTGCACCGACAACCAGTCGCGCAACCGCCGTCTGGGCCTGCTGCTCGCGCAGGGCCGGACGGTGGACGAGGCCAGCCACGAGATCCGCCAGGTGGTCGAGGGCGTGCGCGCCGCGCCCGAGGTGCTGCGGCTGGCGCAGCGCCACGGCATCGAGATGCCGATCACCGCGGCGGTGAGCGCCGTGCTCGATGGCCGCATGAGCGCCGTCGAGGCGGTGCGCGCGCTGGCCACGCGCCCGGCCAAGCCGGAAGCGGGCTGAGCCCCAACGCGGCGCGACGGTCGTCGGTCTTACGGCGGCGGAAAACCGAGCTGTCGCCAGGCCTCGTAGACCGCCACCGCGGCGGCATTGGCGAGGTTGAGGCTGCGGTTGGCCGGCTGCATCGGCAGGTACAGGCGCTGATCCTCGGGCAGGCCGAGCAGCAGCGCGTCGGGCAGTCCGCGCGTCTCCGGGCCGAACAGCAGGATGTCGTCGCCGCGGTAGCGGGCGCGATCGTAGCGGGTGCTGCCGCGCGTGCTGAAGGCCAGGAGGCGTGCCTGCGGCAGCGCGGCGCGCAGCGCATCCAGCGAGGGGTGCTCGGTGACGGCGGCCAGGTCGTGATAGTCCAGGCCCGCCCGGCGCAGCGCCTTGTCGCTCAAGTCGAAGCCGAGCGGATGGATCAAATGCAGCCGGGCGCCGGTATTGGCGCACAGGCGGATCAGATTGCCGGTGTTGGGCGGAATCTCCGGCTGATACAGCGCCAGGTGGATCACGTGCGCGTCACGCCGGGCGTTCCGCGCCGCAGGCCCAGCAGGTTTCGAAGGTCACCGGCGAGTGCTCGCCGCAGGCGCAGCGCCAGCTGCCATGCGCGTGCCGGCGGCGTTCGTAGAGCGCCAGCAGTTCCTGCGCCCGGGCCGTGTCGCGCGTATCGCGCAGCACCAGGCGCGGGTAGGGTTCGGCCGGCAGCTCGCCGCGGGCGCCCCACAGTGGCGAGCCGAACACCAGCACCTCGATGCCATGCGCGGCCAGATAGGTGCGGAGAATTTCGGCTTCGACCGGATCGGCCGCGGCGTAGAGCGCATGCATGCGGCATTCTAGGGCGTGCGGCAGTTCATTGACAGCCTCGGGAACGGTCCCTAAGCTCCTGTCCACGCACGCAAAATGCTGAGGTTACCGATGAGACGCTGGAAGCTGTGCGCGGCCGCTGCCGTGTTTGCGGTGCAGTCGTTCGCGGCGCAGGCCCAGAGCGCTGTCGACCGGATCGACGAGACGCCGTCCGCCGCCGCGATGGCCTTCGATTTCGTGATCGTGCGACCGCTGGGCATCGTTGCCACCGTCGGTGGCATCGCGTTGTTCATCGCCCAGCTGCCGCTGTCGATCGTCCAGGGTGAGCCGCCGGTGGAGCCGGCGCGACGCTGGATCGTCGAGCCGGCGACCTTCACCTTCGCGCGCCCGCTGGGCGAGCTGGAATAGCGGACCGAGACGACAAGGCCGCTGCCGCCGGTGCGGCAGCGGCCTTTTTCATGCGCTCAGCGCAGCCGCGTGCCGTCGGCGTCCAGCACCTGCACCTCGGCCCAGTTCAGCGCGCGGATCGGCTGCTCGATGCGGGACAGGTCACCGACGACGACCCAGGTCAGCGCCTGCGGCTGCACCAGCTTGCGTGCGGCGGCGTTGACGGCCTGCGGTGACAGCGCCTGCGCGTGCGTGACGAAGTCGTTCCAGTAGCTGTCCGGCAGGCCGTAGACCAGCACGGTGGTGTAGGAGCCGGCGATCTCGCCCGCGGTTTCGTTCTCGCCGGGCAGCGCGCGCACCAGGCTGTCGCGCGCAAAGTCGATCTCCGCGGCGTCGAGTGGCCGCGCGCCGCGGATCGCCTCCAGTTCCTGGCGGATCTCGCGCAAGGACTCAACGGTCTTGTCGGTCTGCACCGGCGCGTAGGCGAAGAACGGCCGCTGCGCCTTGGCACCGGAGATGCCGGTGAACGCGCCATAGCTCCAGCGCTTGTCTTCGCGCAGGTTCATGTTCAGCCGCGAGACGAAATTGCCGCCCAGCGCGGTGCTGGCCAGCTGCATCGCAATGTCGTCCGGATCGGCCTTGGGCGGTGCCAGGTGGGCGGCGAGGATCAGCGACTGCTCGGCGCCGCTGCGGTTGACCAGCACGATGCGCGGCCGCTCCGGCAGCGCCACCGGCGGCAGCGCTTTCTGCGGCAGCGGCTGCGCCGGCGCTTTCCAGCCGCCGAAGCGGCGCTCGAGCAGCGGGCGGATCTCGTCGAGCGTGGTGTCGCCGACGATCAGCAGGGTGGCATTGTCCGGCCGCAGCCAGTGGCTGTAGAACGCGCGCAGATCATCGACGCCGATGGCAGCGACGCTGGCTTCGGTGCCGGTGCCGCTGCGCGGGTTGGCGTAGGCGTGCTGCGCGCCATAGATCAGGCGCGGGTACAGGCGCGCGGCGATGCCGTAGGGCTGGGCCTTTTCCTGCTGGATCGCGGCCAGCTGCAGTTTGCGCAGACGCTCCAGCTCGCGCGGCGGAAACTGCGGGCGCAGCAGCACATGAGCGAACAGGTCCAGGCTGGGTTCGAGCTTGGCCTTGAGCGCGTTGAGGCTGACAAACGAGCTGTCGAGGCTTGAGCCCGCACTCAGCTGCGCACCCAGCGCTTCGGCGCGCGCCGACAGCTGCAGCGCATCGTAGGGACCGGCGCCTTCGTCGAGCATGTCCAGTGCCAGGCGCGCGGTGCCGGCGTTGACGTCGGCGTCGGCGGCGTAGCCGGCGTCGGCGATCAGGCTCAGCTGCACCACCGGCGTGGTGCGGCGCTCGGCAAGCACCAGCTTGAGGCCGTTGGACAGCGTGGCGCGCTGCAGCGGCGGCAGTTCCAGCGCCGGCGCGGCGGCAAGCGCCGGCAGCTGCGAGCGATCGACGCCGCTGTCGCGGGCCGTGTACTCGGGGAACGGCTCGACCGTGAGCGCGAAGACGCCGTCGGCCAGCCAGCGGTTCGCGACGTCGCGCACCTGCTTGGGCGTGGCCTGGCGGACTTCGCGCAGCTCCTCGGTGTAGCGGTCGGGCGTGCCGCAATAGACCTGGTACTGCGCCAGCGTCTGCGACTTGCCGCCAAAGCCGTCAATGCGCTCGAGCCCGCGCACGGCGGCGCCGAGGACCTTGGTCTGGACCCGTTCAATCTCGTCCTGCGTCGGACCGTCGCGCAGGAAGCGGCGCAGCTCCTCGTCCACCGCGCGCTCGACGGCGGCGACGTCGCCGCCGGGGCGGACCATCGCATCGATCATGAACTGCGAGCCGATCTCGAACGGCCCCAGGCCGACATCGACGGCGGTGGCGATCTGGTCGCGGTACACCAGCCGCTGGTACAGCCGGCTGTTCTTGCCGCTGCCCAGCACCGCGGCGGCCATGCCCAGCAGGTTGGCGTCGGTGTCGCAGAACCCGGGCACGTTCCAGACCTTGTACAGCCGCGACTGCGGCACGCGATCCTGCAGGAGCGCACGTTTCTCGCCCTGCATCTTCGCCACCCAGGCGCCGTGGCGCGTGCGCACCGGACCGGCCGGCACGTTGCCGAAGTAGTGCTCGACCTTGGCCTTGACCGCGGCTGGATCGACGTCGCCGGCAATCACCAGCACCGCGTTGGCCGCGCCGTAGTGCGCGCGGAACCACGCCTTGACGTCGTCGAGTGAAGCGGCCTTGAGATCGTCGTACGAGCCGATCGTGGTCCACGAGTACGGATGCCCGGCCGGATAGGTCGCCGCCGCGATCAGATCCTCGACCTTGCCGTAGGGTTCGTTCTCGCCCTGCCGCTTCTCGTTGAGGACGACTTCGCGCTGCTCATCGAGCTTGGCCTGGTCGATCGCCCCCAGCAGATGGCCCATGCGGTCGGACTCCAGCCACAGGGTCAGGTCGAGCGCGCTGGTCGGCACGTTCTGGAAGTAGTTCGTGCGGTCGTACCACGTCGTCCCGTTGATCTTGGTCGCACCGGCTGGCTCCAGCGGCCGGAAGAACTCGTCGTTGTGGTGTTCCGAGCCGTTGAACATCAGATGCTCAAATAAATGCGCAAATCCGGTGCGGCCCGGACGCTCATCCTTGCTGCCGACGTGGTACCAGATGTTGACGGCCACGATCGGCGCCTTGTGATCCTCGTGGATCAGCAGCGTCAGCCCGTTGGGCAGCACGTGGCGCTCATACGTGATGTCGAGTTCGGCCGGCGCTGTGCGCGCCGTCGCCGGCGGCGCCACGCCGCTCAGCGCCGCAACAACCGCGATGACGGCGGCAAGTCCGTGCTTCATGATGATGTCCCCCAGTTCGGTTGGTCGGGTGCGGATGGTGATGATGAGAAAGATGCGCACCGCGCGCAAAGGTTCCGTCGCGGTCGATGCCCAGGGCTGGCTCGCGGGCGCCCGCCGCGTGCCTTCGCCCAACTGCGACCCGCGTCCGGATGCGGACGATATCAGCCTGCTGGTGATTCACGGCATTTCCCTGCCGCCGGGCCGCTTCGGCGGGCCCTGGATCGACGCGCTGTTCACCAATGCGCTGGACGCCGGCGCGCATCCGTACTTCGTCGGCATCGCGGCGCTGCGCGTCTCGGCGCATCTGTGCATCCGCCGCGACGGCCGGGTCACACAGTACGTGCCGTTTGCGCTGCGCGCCTGGCACGCGGGTGTGTCCTGTTTCCGCGAGCGGTCGTGCTGCAACGATTTTTCCATCGGCATCGAACTCGAGGGCACCGACGCGCGCCCGTACACCGCCAGGCAATACGCGCGGCTGGCGCGGATCACCCGCGCGCTGCTGGCGCGCTATCCGCGGCTCGCGCCGGAGCGCATCGTCGGTCACTCCGACATCGCGCCGGGGCGCAAGACCGATCCCGGGCCCGGCTTCGACTGGGCACGGTTCCGCGCTGCGCTAGAGTGTGCGCCATGACGCTGATCGGAATCTTGCTCGCGCTGGGACTGGAGCGGGTGCTGGGGCAGGTGCCGGGCTGGGGGCGGCCGGTGCTGTTTCTGGCGGCGATGCGCGGCCTGCACGCAATCACGCCGCAGCTGCTGTGGCGTTCGCCGCTGCTGCCGCTCGCGGTGGTGGCGGTGCCGGCGCTGGGCGTCTGGTGGCTGCTGGGCCGGATCGAAGGGCCGATTGTGGCGCTGTGCCTGTCGGCGGCGCTGCTGTTGCTGTGCCTGGGCCCGCGCGATCTGGCCGACGACGTGCACGCCTTGCTGCGTGCGCGCGCCGACGGCGATGCCGCGCGCGCGGCGCAGCTGGCGCGGGCGCTGCAGCGCGGGCCGAACCCGGGCGAGACCCACCGCTCGCTGGCCGGCGCGCTGTTCATCCAGTCACATGAGAAGCTGTTCGGCGTGCTGCTGTGGTACTTCGTCGCCGGCGCCGCCGGCGCGATTGCCTATCGTCTGGCGAGCC
>JBFHQK010000009.1:0-23221 GCA_041592255.1 Fontimonas sp. | reverse complement strand
GGGGTGCGGCTGGCCGCCGGCACGGTCGGCGCTGCCGCTCTGCGCGCGCCGCTCGGCGACCTGCGCGGCGCTGAACGGGGTCTTGCCGGGATTGCCCCAGGCGCCGAACACGTAGGTCAGGATCTGCGCGATCTCGGCGTCGCTCAGATGGCCCATCGCCGGCATCACACCGTTGTAGGACTTGCCGTTGACCGTCAGCGGGCCGCTCTTGCCGCGCAGCACCGCTTCGAGCGCCCGCGCCGGATCGGCCATCAGTTCGGTATGTCCGGCCAGCGGCGGAAACGCGCCGGCCAGACCGGTGCCAGCCTTCTGGTGGCAGGCGGCGCAATGGGTCTCATACAAGGCCTGGCCGGCGGGCGCCGCCTGCGCCTGGGCGACCTCCGCCTGATGCACCAGCGGCGCCTCAGCCGCCGCGGCGAGCGCGGGCCAGGCAAGCACAACCGCAGCCAAGCCGATGACACGAACTGGCACAACCATGGCGAACTCCCGTGATCAGGTCTTCTCAGCAACCCGATCCTAGAATCCGCCGGCGCGGCGCACACTGACCTAGATCACAAAGATGCGTCCCCTGTGCATCATCTGTGCCGCCGCGCGCCGTGCGTGCGGCACACCGCGCCTGCCACGGCGCGCCGCTAGGCTTCGCCCTGCAGCGGCGTCGCGAGGTCCAGACCCCGCTGGCGGTCGCGATAGAACCACGCCCCCAGCGCCGGCAGCAGGCCGATCGCGCCGAGCATGTTGACCAGGAACATGAACGACAGCATCACGCCCATGTCGGCCTGGAACTTCAGCTCGGAAAACATCCACGTCGCCACGCCGACCGACATGGTGATCGCGGTGAACACCGCCGCGCTGCCGCGTTCGATCATCGAGCGTTCGAACGCCTCGCGGAAGTCCACCGCGGCGTCCTGCATGTGATGCTGGATGCGCTCGAACAGGTACAGGCCGTAGTCGACGCCCACGCCCACGCCCAGCGCAATCACCGGCAGGGTGGCGACCTTGAGGCCGATGCCCAGCGTCGCCATGAGTGCGTTGCAGAACACGGTGACCAGAATCAACGGGATCATCACGCAGATCACGCCGATCCAGGAGCGGAACGTCAGGTAGCAGAACAGGATCAGCGAACCGAAGATCGCCAGCAGCATCTTGACCTCGGCTTCGGCCACCGCCTCGTTGGTCGCCGCCATCACGCCGACGTTGCCGCTGGCCAGCCGCAGGGTGACGCCGTCGACCGGATTGTCGGCGATGAAGCGTTTCACCTCGGCAATCGCGTGGGCGATGGTCTCGCCCTCATGATCCTTCATGAACACGATGATCTGGATCGACTTGCAGCCCTCGGTGTTGAGGCCCAGATTGGGGTCGAACGCCTTCGAGCCGGCCGACAGGCCGACCTGCGACCGCGGCAGCGCGCGCCAACGCGGATTGCCTTCGTTGAACGCCGAGATCACCAGCTTGCCGATGCCACCGACGCTGACCACCGACTGCACGCCGTCGACGCCCTTCATGAACAGCTCGAAGCGGTCGATCAGACTGACCACCGGATAATGCAGGCACGAGTCGCCCTCGAATCCCGGCGCTTCGACGATCAGCGTCAGCACGTCGACGCCGATGTCGTAGGTGCCGGCGATCATGCGGCTGTCGAGGTTGTAGCGCGAGTCGGCATGCAACTCGGGCACGCCCTGGCCGGAGTCGCCGATGACCAGATCGCGTGATTTCCAGGTGGCACCGGCCAGCAACAGCAGGCTGGCGGCGAACACCAGCACCGCATAGCGCGGCTCGGCCACCGCGCCGATGCGCCGGACCAGCACATGGCGCTCACCGCCCTGCGCCTGGACGTGATCGCGCGCCGCGTCCTCGAGCCGCAGATGGGTCAGGATGATCGGCAGGATCATCTTGTTGGTGATGATCATCAGCAACACGCCCAGGCACGCGGTGATGCCCAGCTCGTGCACGATCGGGATCGCGATCAGCATGATCACGCCGAATCCGAGCGCTTCGGTCAGCAGGCCGGCGGCACCGGGGATGAACAGCTTGCAGAACGATGCGTGCGCCGCTTCCACCGCACTGCGGCCGGCGATGACCTCCATGCGCCAGGCATTGGTCATCTGCACCGCGTGCGACACGCCGATGGAGAAGATCAGGAACGGCACCAGAATCGACATCGGATCGATGCCGTAGCCGATCAGCGGCAGCGTGCCGATCAGCCACAGCACCGGCAGCAGCGCCACCACCAGCGCGACCACCGTGACCCGCAGCGAGCGCGTGTACCAGAACAGCAGCAGCGCCGTGATCAGGAAGGCGATGCCGAAGAAGATGAAGACGCCGAGCAGGCCCTTGATCACGTCACCGAGCAGGCGCGCGAAGCCGATGACGTTGATTTCGATGTCCGGGTTGTACTCGGGATTGTCGACGGTCTCGACGCTGACCTCGCTGCCGGACACCGGGAACGCCTGCTTGCCTTCCTCGCCCGCGACCGCGCGCAGCGGCTTGAAGGTCTGCATGCGCAGCAGCGCACCGTGATCGACGAAGCCCTCCTCGACGATCTCGCCGGCGGCGAACGGCGGCCGGTCCTGCTTCATCCGGTAAACGTACTTGACCGGGCTTTCGTAGCGGCCGCGGATTTCCTCGAGCCGGCCCTGCACTTCCCAGTAGTCGACCTTGACGCCGGCCTCGGGGTCGTACTCGTGCAGATCGGCCTTGACCATCGCGCCCTTGAGATCGTTGGCCACCAGCTGCCCGATCTGCCCGGAGTGCTCGACGTTGCTGCGCACACGCCTCAGGTCCTCGGGCGTGCCCGAGTAGCGCGCCGGCACCACCGGCTCGCCGTTGAAGCCGTCCTCGGTGATCTCGATGTAGTACACGTCGGGCGTGAACAGCGAGGAGACGCGCGTGCGGTTGATGCCGGGAATGAAGAACACCTCGTCGGTGGTCTTCTGCAGCGCATCCATGAACGGCTTGTTGTAGATGTCGCCCTCGCCCTTCCAGCGCAGGTTCACCAGGATCGTGTTGGCCCCGGAGAAGTCCTGCATGTACTGCATCATCGTCTTCATGTACGGATGCTCGATCGGGATCAGCTTGAGGAAGCCCGGATCGAGTTGCACCCGCGTCGCACTGACGCCGAAGGCCGCGGTGACGGCAGCGAAGACCACCGCGAGCACGCGGCGGCGGCCGATGAGGAAGTCGGCAAAACGTTCGACGTAACGGTCGAGCGCGCTCATGAGGCCTCTCCGGTGGCCGCTGCCTGGGGCTGCTTGAGCAGCAGTCCGCCGTCGCCGGCGGTCAGCCAGCCGCCGTCGGGCAGGGCCAGCAGTTCGACGATGCCGTTGCGGCCGGGCGGCGTGACCGGCGCGAAGCTGACGCCGTCGTCGGTCGAGCGCAGCACCGTGTTGCCGGCGCCGGCAAGCAGCACCTGCTCAGGACCGGCGACGGTGCCGCCGAACAACGAGGCCGTGGAGGGCACCGTGGATTCGGTCCAGCTCAAGCCGTTGTCGGTGCTGCGGAACACGTGCCCGCGCATGCCAAACGCCAGCACCGTCTTCGACGGCAGGGTCAGCGCGCCGAAGAACGAACCGGCGTACACCTCGGGCAGCCGGGTCCAGGTCTCGCCGCGATCCTGCGAGCGCAGCATCAGGCCGCGCTCGCCGACGAGCAGCAGCGCGCCGTCGGCCAGCGGCGTCAGGTCGTTGAGATGACCGGCGCCGCCGATCGCGGCGGCGTCGAAGTTCGCAAACGGATCGGCGAAGGGGTCGGCGAAGGGATCGGCTGGGGCGTCGCTCGTCTGCGGCGCTGCCGTGTCCTCGATCACCAGGTCGCGGCGCGCCCAGGTCTGGCCGAGATCGTCCGACACGACGTAGAGGCCGAAGGCGCCGAAGGCGAACAGCCGGCCGGCGAAGGGCCCGGCCAGCCCGAGCAGCGGGTCGCTGCCGTCGCCGCCGTGGAACACTTCGGTCCAGGTTTCGCCGCGGTCGCTGCTGCGCACGATCCAGCCGTCGTGCCCCACCGCCACCGCCACGTCCTCGGCGACAAAGCGCACGCGCGTGAAACTCGAGCCGCGCTGCGCGTCGACCCGCGCGCTGCGCCACGGGCCCTGCGCAGCGTCGGCGTACAGGATCTGGCCCTGCTCGCCCACGCCAACATAGCGCGACCCCTGCTGCGCCAGGCCGGTGGCCAGTAGGCGCTCGGGATAGACCTGGGTCGGCGCGAACAGCGGCGCCGGACGCGGCGAGAACGAATACACCGCCGCTGATACGACCAGCGCCGAGATCAGCAGGGACGGCCAACTGCCGCGGATGCGGGACTGCTGGGCAGGCCGGACCAGGGCCGCCGCCAATGCCGTGTCGTTCATCTGACTCTCCTCTTGTACGCGTCCACCCGGTCTTCAGCCGGGTTGTCCCTGCTCGTGGCGGGGCAGTGTGGCGCCCGGCACCGCCCCCGGGCAAGGCCCCGCTCGCACCGGCTCAGGCCTCGAGCTCGAACAGTCCGGCCGCACCCATGCCGCCACCGATGCACATCGTCACGACCACGTAACGCACGCCGCGGCGGCGCCCCTCGATCAGCGCGTGCATCACCATGCGCGCGCCGGACATGCCGAACGGATGGCCGATGGCGATCGCGCCGCCGTTGACGTTGAGACGATCGTCCGGGATGCCCAGCCGGTCGCGGCAGTACAGCACCTGGCAGGCGAAGGCCTCGTTGAGTTCCCACAGGCCGATGTCCGCCACCGTGAGGCCGTGCTGCGCCAGCAGCCTGGGCACCGCGAACACCGGCCCGATGCCCATCTCGTCGGGCTTGCAGCCGGCCACCGCACAGCCGCGATACACCCCCAGCGGCCGCAGGCCGCGCGCCGCGGCATCGGCCCGGCTCATCAGCAGCACCGCGGCGGCACCGTCCGACAGCTGCGAGGCGTTGCCGGCGGTGATGTGCTGGCCCTGCGTAACGAACTTGCCGTCCTTCCACACCGGCTTGAGCGCGGCCAGGCTTTCGAGCGTGGTGCCGGGACGGTTGCCCTCGTCCTGCGCGATCGTCACGCTCTGCTTGTCGGTCGGGTTGCCTTCCTTGTCGAACAGCTGCTTGACCACCGTGATCGGCACGATCTCGTCGGCGAAACGGCCGCCGGCCTGCGCCTGGGCGGTGCGCTGCTGGCTCTGCGCCGAGAACGCGTCCTGGGCCGCGCGCGAGATGCCGTAGCGCTCGGCAACGATCTCGGCGGTCTCGATCATCTGGATGTAGGCGGCCGGCTGCGCCGCGAGCACCGCCTCGGAGGCGAAGCGGTAGCTGTTCTTGTGCTTGTTCTGCACCAGCGAGATGGATTCGAGGCCGCCGGCGACGACGATCTTCTGCTCGCCCGCCATGATGTTCTTGGCGCCGATGGCGATGCTCATCAGGCCCGACGAGCACTGGCGGTCCAGCGTCATGCCCGGCACCGTGTCCGGCAGTCCGCCGGTATACGCGCACAGGCGGCCGAGGTTGTAGGCCTGGGTGCCCTGCTGCGCGGCGCAGCCCAGGATCACGTCGTCGACGTCGGCCGGATCGATGCCGGCACGCTCGACCACCGACCGCACCACATGCCCGCCCAGCACCGGCGCTTCGGTGTCGTTGAAAGCGCCGCGATAGGCCTTGCCGATGGCAGTACGGGCGACGGAAACGATGACCGCTTCATTCATGGCAGCTCGCTCACAAAACACTCGGGGGCCGTCGGCCGGGGGCGCCGCGCGCACCCCGGTCGACGGGTTCAATCGTCTACGCTAGCCCGTGCCGGTCGCCCCGGCTTCATTCAAAAGTAGTAGCGCGAGATCGTGTCGGCGATGCAGGCCGGCTTGGCGCCGTTCTCGATTTCGACCGTCACCCGGATGGTGGCCTGCACCGCGCCGTCCTTGGTGCGCTCGGCGGCCACCAGCTCGCCGCGGCCGCGACTGCGGCTGCCGACCTTGACCGGTGCCGGGAACCGGACCTTGTCGCAGCCATAGTTGACGCCCATCTTCATCCGCACGTCGACGATCTCGGGCAGGAAGCGCGAGGCCAGCGACAGGGTCAGGTAGCCATGGGCGATGCAGGCGCCGAACGGCCCGTCCTGCGCCCGCGCCGGATCGACGTGAATCCACTGGTGATCGTCGGTGGCGTCGGCGAACTGGTTGACGCGCTGCTGCGTGATCTCCAGCCACGCGCTTTCGCCCAGCGGCTGGCCGACGGCGGCCAGGATGCTCTCGGCGGATTCGAAGACGGTGGCCATGCTCAGGACCTCTGGCTGGATGCGGAAATCACTTCGCCGACCAGATACGACGCGTAGTCGGAGGCCAGGAACACCATCACGTTGGCGATCTCCCAGGCCTCGGCACCGCGGCCGAAGGCCTCGCGGCTGGCGAGTTCGTTGAGCAGCGCCTCGGGCGCGCTCTTGCGCAGATGCTCGTGGAACACGATCGACGGCGACACTGCGTTGATGCGGATGCCGTGCTCGGCGGCCTCCAGCGCACTGCAGCGCGTCAGCGCCATCACGCCGGCCTTGGCCGCGGCGTAGTGCGCCTGTTCCTTCTGCGCGCGCCAGCCCAGCACCGAGGCGTTGTTGACGATCGCGCCGCACCCGCGCGGCTGCATCTTCTTCAGCATCGCGCGGGTCATGCGAAAGGTGCCGTTGAGGGTCACGTCGATGACCTTGAGCCAGTCCTCGTCGCTCATGTCGACGACGCGCCTGCTGCCGCCCAGACCGGCGTTGTTGATCAGCACGTCGGTGCCGCCGAGCCTGTCCTCGGCCGCGTCGACCAGCGCCTGCACGTCGGCCTCGACGGCGACGTTGCAGACCTGGCCGAAGACCTGCGCCTGGGGGAATTCCTTCGCCAGAGTCTGCGCCGCTTCCTCGGTGCGGCGCGGGTGCATGTCCGACAGCAGCAGCGCGCGCGCGCCCTCCTCAAGACAGCGCCGCGCGGCGGCAAAGCCGATGCCGCCGCCGGCCGCGGCGGTGATCAGCACGGACTTGTTCTTCAGCAGCCCGTGGGCAGGGACGTAGGGGGGCGGCGGGACGGTGATCATGGTCAGGTTCAGGGCGCAGGGCGCGGCTCGCGCGGCATGCCCAGCCCGCGCTCCGCGATGATGTTGAGCTGGATCTCGTTGGTGCCGGCGTAGATGGTGTCGGCGCGCGAGAAGAAGAACAGCTGTTGCAGCGGCCGGACCAAGGCATCGTCGGCGATCACGTCGCCCTGCGCGCCGAGCACGTCCATCGCCAGCTTGCCGAGGTCGCGGTGCCAGTTCGACCAGTAGTACTTGTAGATCAGCGCCTCGCGCTGCAGCCCGGCCTCGCCGCCGCCGGAGAGCATGCGCAGCGCGTTGTAGCGCATCACGCGCAATCCGCACCACGCCTGCGCGATGCGCGCACGGATCGCCGGGTCGTCCACCGCTCCGGTGCGCCGGGCTGCGGCGATGACCCGCTCCAGCTCGTGGGTGAAATGCATCTGCTGGCCCAGCGTCGAGACGCCACGCTCGGCGTCGAGCAGGCCCATCGCGACTTTCCAGCCGTCGCCGGGCGCGCCGACCAGGTGCTCGGCCTGCGCACGCGCACCGTCAAAGAACACTTCGTTGAATTCGGCCCCGCCGCCGAGCTGGCGGATCGGACGGATCTCGATGCCGGGCTGGCGCAGCGGCAGCAGCAGGAACGCCAGGCCCTTGTTGCCCTTGCTGCCCGGCTCGCAGCGCGCGAGCACGAAGATCCAGTCCGATTCGTGCGCCAGCGAGGTCCAGATCTTCTGGCCCTGCACCCGCCACGCGCCATCGGCCTCCTGCCAGCAGCGGGTCTGCACGTTGGCCAGATCGGAGCCGGCGCCGGGCTCGGAATAGCCCTGCGCCCAGAACGTGCGGCCGGCGACGATGTCCGGCAGAAACTGCTGTTTCTGCGCCGCGCTGCCAAAGCGGATCAGTGCCGGACCGATCAGGCCTTCGCCGATGTGGCCCATGCGTCCCGGCCCCCCGGCGCGGGCGTATTCCTCGTGGAAGATCACCTGCTGCGCGATCGACAGTCCGCGGCCGCCGGCCTCGCGCGGCCAGCCGACACAGGTCCAGCCGCCAGCCGCCAGCTCGCGCTCCCAGGCCTTGCGCAATTCCGGCTCGAATTCCTCGTCGCCGGGGCCGCCGCGGTGCTTGAGCGGCGCATAGCGTCCGCTCAGGTGTTCGCACATCCACGCCGCCACCTCGGCCCGGAACGCCGCATCCGCGTCGGCTTCCGCAGCCGGGGCCGCGGCGCTGCCGGTCTGAGTGTCGAGCAGCGTCTGCGCCACTTCGGCGCGCACCGCGTCGGCAGTGCCCAGCCAGTGGCTCGCGGCCTGCGCGCGCTTGAAGTACAGCTGCGGGTCGTATTCCCAGGTGAAGCCGACGCCCCCGTGCAACTGGATCGCTTCCTGGGCACACCAGAAGTAGGTGTCGGCCGCCAGCACGCGCGCGGCGGCGCAGTCCAGCGCCAGGCTCTCGCTGGCGGGCGCTGCGGCGGCCAGCGCGGCCGCGCCGTAGACCGCCGAGCGCAGCGCCTCGATCCGCACCATCATCTCGGCGCAGCGGTGCTTGACCGCCTGAAAGCCGGCCACGGCCCGGCCAAACTGCTTGCGGTTGGCGGTGTAGGCCACGGTCAGGTCCAGGCACTGCTGGGCACCGCCCAGCTGCTCCGCCGCCAGATACAGGCGCGCCAGCGCGTCGGCGCGCGCGCGCCCCTGCGTCGCGCGTGCCGGATCGTCGATCCGCACCGCCGCTTCGACCCGCTCGAAGCGCACATCGGCAAAGCGCCGCGTGGCATCCCAGGTGGGCGTCGGCGCCACCTGCACGCCGTGCGCCCGGCGCGGCACCGCGAACAGGCCGGGCGTGTCATCGGCAAGTGTGGCGAACAGCAGCAGCCAGTCGGCGCCGTCGGCATCGGCCACCGCGCGCACGTCGCCATCGAGCACCCAGTGCGCGCCGGCGGCGCGTGCCTGCAGCGTCGGCGCACACCCACTGCCGCGCAGCGACACCCCCAGCCGTAGCGCGCCGGCGGCAATCTGCGGCAGGAAGCGCGCCTGCGCCGCGGCGCTGCCCAGTTCCTGCAGCAGCGTCGCGGCCACGCAGACGGTGGTGAAGAAAGGCGCGCACAACAGGCGCCGGCCGGCCTGCTCCTGGATCAGCGCCAGTTCGACCGGCCCGAGGCCCAGTCCGTCGTGCGCTTCGTCGATGGCAATCGCGCACCAGCCCAGTTCGCTGCCGATCCGCTGCCAGACCGCGGCGTCGCAGCCGTCCGGACTGTCGGCGGCGCGGCGCACGGCCGCACTGTCGCTGACGTCGGCGAGAAAGGTCTCGGCGGCGTCGCGGATCATGATCTGATCTTCGGTGAGCGCGAAATTCATGGGCGGCATTATTCCGGCGCGCCCGGTGGCTCACTTCATCCGTTGGGGTGACTGCACCCGGCGCGGGCCGCGCGGCCTCACGCCGGCACTGTTGCGGCGAGGTAGGGCTGCAGCCGTGCGCGTTCCTCGGCATCCAGCGCGACCGCGGCGCGCGTCTGCGCATCGATGCGCACCAGCACCGTGACCGCGGTGGCGACGCAGACCGCGCCGGTGAAGATGCCCAGTCCGAGCGTGAACGAGCTGCGGCCCAGCGCGATCACGCGCACGCCGATGCGCAGCTCGGCCGGGTAATGCAGCTCGCGCAGGTAGTCGATCTCCAGGCGCGCGATGATGCTCTGGCGGCGGTCGCCGGGCACCCCCATCGCGGTGTCGCGCAGGAACGCCGCGCGGCCACTCTCGGCGTAGGTCGTGAACGCCTTGTTGTTGACGTGCCCGAGCAGGTCGAGGTCGGCGAAGCGCACCCGCTCGTCAACCCAGAAGCGGTAGGCGGCCCGGTCGGTGGCCGCCACCCCCGGAGGCTCGATCGCACCCATCATCAGGTGCCGTAGACCTTCTGCGGCACGGGCGACTCGGCGATCAACGCCTCGACGACGTCGGTCAGTTCGGCCGGCGCCCAGCGCGCCTTCTTGTCGCGGACGGGTCCGGTTTTCCAGCCGGTGGCGATCGACAGCTTGCCGCCCTCGACTTCGAACACCTTGCCGCTGACGCCGGCCGACAGCGGGCTGCACAGCCAGACCACCAGCGGCGCGACGTTTTCCGGTGCGAAGTGATCGAAACTGCCGTCTTCGGGTTTCTTCATCACGTGTCCGAACGGGCCTTCGGTCATGCCGGTGCGCGCCGCCGGCGCCAGCGCGTTGGCGGTGATGCCGTAGCGGCCCAGTTCGGCGGCCTGCACCAGCGTCAGCGAGGCGATGCCGCCCTTGGCCGCCGAATAGTTGCTCTGGCCGATGTTGCCCTGCAGGCCGGCACCGGAACTGGTGTTGACGATGCGCGCGTCGACCTTGTGCCCGGCCTTGACCTGCTCGCGCCAGTGCTTGACCAGCGTGTTGGCGATGCAGAAATGGCCCTTGAGATGCACCTTGACGACCAGGTCCCACTCCTCCTCGCTCATCGACGCGAACATGCGATCGCGCACGATGCCGGCGTTGTTGACCACGCCGTGCACGTCGCCGAAGGCGTCGATGCCGGCCTTGACGATGGCCGCGGCGCCGGCCATCGAGGTGATGTCATCGGCGTTGGCGACGGCCTTGCCGCCGGCGGCCCGGATCTCGCCGACCACGGTCTCGGCGGCCTCGCGGCGGATGTCGTTGACGATCACGCCGGCACCTTCGGCGGCCAGCGCCAGCGCGTAGGCGCGGCCCAAGCCGCCGCCGGCGCCGGTGACAATGATGCTGCGGTTGCTGCAGATGCCCATGTTCACTTCCTTCCGAATGCGTAGAGCGGGCCGCGCCCGCCGGCGGCCACGGGCCGCCCTACCAGCGATTGCTTCTCAGAGCCGCTCGATGATGGTGACGTTGGCCACGCCGCCGCCTTCGCACATCGTCTGCAGCCCGTAGCGGCCCTTGGTGCGCTCCAGCTCGTGCAGCAGCGTCGTCATCAGCTTGACGCCGGTCGCACCCAGCGGGTGCGCCAGCGCGATCGCGCCGCCGTTGACGTTGGTCTTCTCGTGCGGGTAGCCGGTTTCCTTGAGCCAGGCCAGCGCCACCGGCGCGAAGGCCTCGTTGATCTCGACCAGGTCGATGTCTTCGAGCTTCATGCCCGATTTCTTCATCGCGTAGCGGGTGGCCGGGATCGGCGCGGTGAGCATGAAGATCGGGTCGTCGCTGTAGACGCTCATGTGCTGGATGCGCGCGCGCGGCGTGAGCTTGTACTGCTTCAGCGCCTTCTCGGAGACGATCAGCATCGCCGAGGCGGCGTCGCCGGTCTGGCTCGACACGCCGGCGGTGATGGTGCCGCCGGGCGCCAGCGGCTCCAGCTTGGCCATCTGTTCGAGCGAGGTGTCGCGCACCGTCTCGTCGGCCTTCAGGCCGGCGGTCTCGACCAGCTCGCGGTCGAAACGGCCCTCGGCCTGGGCGCGGCGCGCGCGCTGGTGCGATGCAAGCGCGAAGCGCTCCATGTCCTCGCGCGAGATCTCCCACTTGTTCGCGATCAGCTGCGCGCCGTGGAACTGCGACACCGGCTGCTCGCCGAAGCGCGCCTTCCAGCCTTCGGAGCCCGAGAACGGATCGGAAAAGCCCAGCGGCTTGGCGGCGAGCATTGCCGAGGTGATCGGGATCTGCGTCATCGTCTGCACGCCGCCGGCGATGACCACGTCCTGCGTGCCCGACATCACCGCCTGCGCGGCGAAGTGCACCGCCTGCTGCGAGCTGCCGCACTGGCGGTCGATGGTCACGCCCGGCACGTGCAGCGGCAGCCCGGCGGCGAGCCATGACGTGCGCGCAATGTTGCCGGCCAGCGGGCCGATCGCGTCGAGGCAGCCGAAAATCACGTCGTCATAGTCCTCGGCCGGGATCGCGTTGCGCGCCACCAGCGCCTTGAGCACGTGCGCGCCCAGATCGGCGCCATGCAGATGCGCGAGGCTGCCCTTGCGCTTGCCGGTCGGCGTGCGCAGCGCGTCGACGATGAAAGCTTCTGCCATTTTCAGACTCCGTGAGGCGTGAGACGGGAGGCGGGAGGCGCAACGGCGCTGCGGCGCCCGGCCGGATCAATTTGTTTCTGCTGCTCGATGACTGCCAAAAAACTCTTCCTGAAGTACGCCACGGCCTGAGGCCTTCCGCCTCACGCAAACGTCTCGCCCGGGCCGAGCGCAGCGCCACTGGCGAACAGGTGGTTCGCCACCCGCGTCTTGTGGTACTTGCGGTCGCCCCAGGTGGCGTCGAGCGCCCAGGCCCGCTTCATGAACATCTGCAGATCGGTTTCCCAGGTGTAGCCCATCGCGCCGTGCACCTGGATGCTCTTGCGCGCGGCCAGCAGCGCCGCTTCGCCGGCGGCCAGGCGAGCGTTGGAGACATACACCGGCGCGCGCGGATCGGCGTGCGTCAGCGCATAGGCGGCACGGTGCACCACCGGCTCGGCGAATTCGATCTTCACCGCGACGTCGGCCATGTGGTGCTTGACCGCCTGGAACGACCCCACCGGCTTGCCGAACTGCTTGCGCTGCGCGGCGTGATCGACGCCCAGGTCGAGCATGCGCTGCGCCAGTCCGAGCAGCTGCGCGCTGATCGCCACTCCGGCGCGGTCGATGACTCCGGCCCACAGCGTGCGGCCGATGGACGCGGCGCAGACACGCGTCTTTTCTCCCGGCTGCCAGCGCACCCGGTACAGGCGCCGCGACTGGTCGATGCTCGGGTTGAGCGTCAGCTCGACCTGGTCCGGGCGCAGCGCGTGCACCTCGTCGTCATGCCAGAGCAGCAGCAGGTCGGCGTTCTTGGCGTCGGCCACCAGCGGATTGATCGGATGACCCACGGCGATGCGCGCCTGGCCGGCGGCGATGCGCGGCAACCACTCGCGCTTGAGCGCGACATCGGCGGGCAGGCGGTTGAGCAGATACACGCCCAGATAGCCGGTTGCCGGCAGCGAATCCGGAATCGCGAAATAGCCGAGTTCCTGCTGCACCAGCACCCAGTCGAGATCGCCCAGGCCGATGCCGCCGAAATCCTCCGGCACCGACAGCGCGGTCAGGCCCTGATCGGCAAGCTTGGCGCGAAACTCCGCCGACCGGCCGCTCTGCGTGGTCTCCCAGATCTCGCGCAGCATTTCCGGCGCCGCCTCGACCATCAGGAACTTGCGGATCGCGTCGCGGAACGCGAGTTGTTGTTCTTCGAAGGTGAAGTCCATCGGTTTATGCCCTCGGCAGTCCCAGCATCCGTTCCGCGATGATGTTGCGCTGGATCTCGTTGGTGCCGGCATAGATCGGGCCGGCCTGCGCGAACAGGAAGCCATCGAGCCAGTGGCCGACGTCGCCCGCGTCCGGGGCATGCGGCATCAGCTCGGCGCGCGCCCCCAGAATCGCCATCGCGGTTTCGTGCATCAGCAGATCCAGCTCGGACCAGAAGATCTTGTTGGTGCTCGCCTCGGCGCCGATATGGCCGCCCTTGGCCAGCCGGCAGGCGGTGCGGTACGTCGCCAGCGTGTAGGCCTCGGCCTGCATCCAGCTCTTCATCACCGCATCGCGGATCGCCGGATCGGCATCGGCCTGGTCGCGGTGCTGGAGGTACAGATCGACCAGCTGGCGCGCGGTCTGCTGGAAGCGCGCCGGCGAGCGCAGCATCAGGCCGCGCTCGAAGCCGGCGGTGGCCATCGCGATGTTCCAGCCCGCACCCTCGTCGCCGAGCCGGTTCTCGACCGGCACCTTGACGTCGTCGAAGAAGATCTCGGCGAAGCCGGTGAGCCCGTTGAGCTGCTTGATCGGCCGGATCGTGATGCCCGGCGTCTTCAGCGGCACCAGCAGGAAGGTCAGGCCGTGATGGCGCTGCGAGTCCGGCTCGCTGCGGAACAGGCCGAACAGCCAGTCGGCGAAGACCGCGCGTGTCGACCAGGTCTTCTGTCCGTTGATGACGTAGTGCCCGTCCTGGCGCACCGCCTTGCTGCGGATCGCCGCCATGTCGGAGCCGGCACCGGGTTCGGACCAGCCCTGCGCCCAGGTGTCTTCGGCGGTGGCCATGCGCGGCAGGAAGCGTTCCTTCTGCGCCGGCGTGCCGTACTCCATCAGCGTCGGTGCCAGCAGGAACACGCCGTTCTGATTGACGCGCAGCGGCGCGCCGGCGCGCCAGTACTCTTCTTCGAAGATCAGCCACTCGATCAGGTCGCTGCCGCGGCCGCCGAGTTCCTTGGGCCAGGTCACGGCGGAAAAGCCGCGCTCGGAGAGCTTGCGCTCCCAGACCCGGTGCTGCTCGAAGCCTTCCTGGGTATCGAAGCTCTGCAGCGGCGCCTTCGGCACGTTGGCCGCGAGCCACTCGCGCACTTCGGCGCGGAACTGTTTCTGTCGTTCTGTGTATTCGAGACGCATGGTGATGGGTTCTCAGAACTTCGCGTCGCGCTTCTCGACGAAGGCGCGGCGCGTTTCTGCGGAGTCTTTCTCGGAATAGGCCTGCAGCGTGAAGCCCTGCTCCCAGCGGTACTTGTCCTCGAGATTGCCGTCCTCGATGCCGTTGAGCGATTCCTTGGCCAGCCGGATCATCGCTGGGCTCTTGGCGGCGATCTTGCGCGCGATCGCGAGCGCCGCCTCGCGCAGCTGGGCCCGCGGCACGACCTGCTCGATCGCGCCCAGCCGGTAGCCCTCGGCGGCGGTGATCGGCTCGCCGGTGAAATACATCATGCGCACCTTCTGCACCGGGAACAGCCGCTGCAGGTGCGCACCACCGCCCATCGCGCCGCGGTCCACCTCCGGCACGCCGAAGGTCGCGTCCTCGGCGGCAACCACGATGTCCGCCGCACCGGCGAGGCCGATGCCGCCGCCGAGCACGAAACCGTGCACGGCGATGATCACCGGCAGCGGATTGCGGTGCACGGCCTTGAAGCTGCGATAGTTGCCGGCGTTGACCGAGACGATCTTCTCCGGATGCTGGTCGAGTTCCTTGATGTCGACGCCGGCGCAGAAGCCGCGTCCTTCGGCGCGCAGCACGATCACGCGCGCGGCGGGATCGCGGCCCAGCCGCTCGATCTCGTCGGCCAGCGCGTGCCAGCCGGCGTCGTTGAGCGCGTTGACCGGCGGCCGCTCGATCACCAGCTCGGCGATGCCGTCGGCGATGGTGGTGTGAAAGCCGTTGCCTGGGGCGTTGTTGTGGCCGTTGCTCATGCGGTCTTGTCCAGGGAGATGCGCGGGGTCAGATCGGCGAGGCGCGTCTGCGCCTCGGCAACGATGCCGTCGATGACGTCCTTGACGCTGGGCAGGGTGCCGATCACCGCGGCCACCTGGCCGCTGGGCAGTACGCCCTCATCGGGCCTGCCTGCGACCATCGCGCGCTGAATCAGCACCGGCGCGTTGGCGGCCATCATCGTCTGGATCGCCGTATCCCCTTCTTTCAATGCGGCAAAGAAGGTCGAGATCATGTGGCCGACCGACATGCCGGTGTGCGCGCGCCAGTGCCACGCGCTGCTCAGCGCGACGAACAGCCGATGAATCAGTCCGCCGCTTTCCAGCTTGAGCAGGAAGGGGTTGTCGATCATGCGCTGCGGCATGCCGTCGACGGCCGTCGAGGCGCGGATCTGCGCCGCGTCCTTGACCTCGACGTATTTCTGCAGTGTCGCGCGCGGCACCGGCGATTCCGCGGTCATCAGGAAGCGCGTGCCCATCGCGATGCCGGCCGCACCGAAGGCCAGGGCACCGGCCAGGCCACGGCCGCTGTGGAAACCACCGGCGGCAACCACCGGGACTTTCACCGCATCCAGCACCTGCGGCAACAGCAGTGTGGTCGGCACCGACCCGGTGTGGCCGCCGCCCTCCGCGCCCTGCACGGTGATGATGTCGGCCCCCAGCTCCACCGCCTTCTGCGCATGCTTGAGCGCGCCGACCGTGGGCATGCACAGGATGCCGGCGTCCTTGAAGCGCCGGATCGTCTTCGCGTCCGGTCCGCGGCCGTAGGACACGGCGCGGACGCGGTCCCGGTGCTTCAGGCACAGCTCGATCACGTCCTGCGCGTTGGGCTGGAACATGTGGAAGTTCACGCCGAATTGCGCCGTCGTCGCGGCGCGCACGTCGGCGATGGCCTGCTCCAGCTGCGCCGTCGACATCGTCGCCGCGGCAAGAAAGCCAAACGCCCCGGCGTTGGAGGTCGCCGCGACCAGCCTGGCGTCGGCGACCCAGCCCATCGCGGTCTGCACGATCGGGTAGCGGCAGCCGAGCAGGCGTGTGAGTTCAGTCTGCAGGCTCATGATTTTTTCTTGTTGGCCTCCGCCATCGCCCGCGCATCGAGGCCGCCGAGGTTGTTGCCGGTCAGCAGCTGGTTGTGCGCGTGCGCGTAGTGGTGCCAGGCGAACGCGGCGTCCATCGCCGTGCGCTTGCCTTGCAGGTCCTCGACGTGGTTGATCGCCTGCTTGGCCAGCGTGAGTGCGAACGCCGGCTGCTGCGCCAGGCGCTGCGCGACCGCGAAAGTCTCGCGTTCGAGTGCCTCGCGCGGCACCACCTTGTTGACCATGCCCATCTGCTGCGCGCGCGCCGCTGGCATCCGCTCGCCGAGGAACAGGAATTCCTTGGCGATACGCGGATGCAGCTCGTAGGCGTGGGCGAAATACTCGACGCCGGGGATGCCCATCTGCAGCACCGGGTCGGAGAAATACGCGTCCTCGCTGGCGACGATCAGGTCGCAGACCCAGGCCAGCATCAGGCCGCCGGCGATGCAGGCGCCCTGCACCATCGCGATGGTCGGCTTGGGCATCTCGCGCCAGCGCCGGCACATGCCCAGATACACCTCCTGCTCGCGGATGTACTGGAACGACGCGCCCGGCTTGCCGACGTGGTCCGGCCACAGCTGGGTGCGCTCGAAGCTTTCGTGCGCATCGCGCTCCGGAGTGCCGATGTCGTGGCCGGCGGAGAAATTCCGGCCCGAGCCGGCGAGCACGATGACCTTCACCGCGTCGTCGTCGACGGCGCGGCGGAACGCGGCGTCGAGCGCATAGGTCATCTTCGAATTCTGCGCGTTGTGATAGCGCGGCCGGTTCATCGTCACCACGGCGATGCCGTCGCGCACCTCGTACAGCACCACGTCGGTCGACGCGCTCAACGGACGTTCGCCTAGCATGTGACGATCACCGAGGAGCCGTGGCCGAACAGGCCTTGATTGGCGGTGATGCCGACTTTGGCATTGCACACCTGGCGGCTGCCCGCCTGGCCGCGCAGCTGCCAGGTCAGTTCGCAGACCTGCGCCAGCGCCTGCGCCGGCACCGCCTCGCCGAAACAGGCCAGTCCGCCCGACGGGTTTACCGGAATGCGGCCGCCGATCGTCGTTGCGCCCTCGCGCACCAGGCGCGCGGCCGCGCCGCGTTCGCACAGCTGCAGGTCCTCGATCCAGTCCAGTTCCAGCGCGGTCGACAGATCGTAGACCTCGGCGAGGCTGACCTCCTTGGGGTCGACACCGGCTTCCTCGTAGGCCTTGCGCGGCAGCGCGGCGCGGAACGGCTGCGGCGCGCAGGCCACCGCCGAGTCGGTGGCGATGTCCGGCATCTCGACCAGCGCTGAGGCAAAGGTCGGCGTCACCGTCGAAATCGCGCGAATCCGTGGCGCACCGGCCTTGCCGATCTTCTTCGCGTAGGCGAGGCTCGACACGATCAGCGCCGCCCCGCCGTCGGAAGTGGCGCAGATGTCCATCAGCCGCAGCGGATCGGCGACCATCGGCGAGGCGGCAACATCGGCGGCGGTGAACTTCTTGCGGTAGCGCGCGTACGGGTTGTCGGCGCCGTGGCCGGCGTTCTTGATCTTGACCTGCGCGAAGTCATCCGGCGTATCGCCGTACTGCTCCATGCGCCGGCGTGCGTAGAGCGCGAAATAGGTCGGATTGGTGATGCCGATGCGGAAACGCACCCAGTCCGGATCGTCGGGACGCTCGCCGGCCTGCGGCTTGAGGAAGCCCTTGGGCGTGGTATCCGCGCCCACCACCAGCGCGACTTCGCATTCGCCGGACAGGATCTTCGAGCGCGCCGCGGCCAGTGCCTGCGAGCCTGACGCACAGGCCGCGTACGAAGTGTTCACCTGCGCGCCCTGCCAGCCCAGCGCCTGCGCGAAGGTCGCGCCGGCGACATAACCGGGATAGCCGTTGCGCATGGTCGCGGCACCGGAGATGAACTGGATGTCGCGCCAGTGCACGCCGGCATCGGCCAGCGCGTCGCGCGCGGCCTTGACGCCGTACTCGACGAAGTGGCGGCCCCACTTGCCCCAGGGGTGCATGCCCACCCCGAGAATGGCGATGTCCTTGCTCATGCGGCGGGCTTCCACTTCCACGTCAGCTTGCCGTCGTCGAGCGGCTCCAGCACCAGCTCCATCGCCAGTCCCGCCTTGAGCGCCGACAGCTCGACGCCCTTGGCGAGCTGGCCGAGCACGATCATGCGCTCGGCGTCCAGCTCGACGGCGGCGATGCCGAAGGGCTGGAACGGCTCCCTGACGATGTACGGCTCCGGCGGTGCGTAGGCGGCGTTGGTGAACGACCACAGCGTGCCGGTGCGCGACAGCTTGACCTCCTCGAAGGTCTCGCCGCTGCAGTCCGGATTGCGGCAGAACGTGGACTGGCGGGGAAAGTAGTAGGTCCCGCAGCACGTGCAGCGCGTGCCGATCAGCTGCGGCCGCGCGACATCGAGCGTGAACCAGCCCGGCAGCGCCGGCACGAGCTCCGCGGGGGCGCAGGCGTCGGTCATGCGGACTTGCGGATGCCCGCAGGGTTGTCCTTGATCTGCCTGGCGCGCAGATCCTTGGGATCGAGGCGGCGGATGATCGCCAGCTGCTCGGCGGTCGGATGCACGGTCTCGCCCATCTCGGCCGCCTTGATCAGCGGGAATCCGGTCGCCGCCTGCACCTGCTCGAAGCTCACGCCCGGATGCAGCGTGAGCACGCGCGCCGCGTGGTGCGGTCCGTCGAAGTCCATCACGCACAGATCGGTGACGATGCGGTGGATGCGCATGAAGTCGTTCCTGACCCCCTGCGGCCAGCGCTCCTTGCGGTATCCGACCGAGCAGACCACATCGACTTCCTTGTCGACGAACACGCGCGGCCCGTGATTGGGCACGAAAAACGAGTTCGTGTGGTTGATGCTGTTGCCGGGAAACCCACGCAGTCCGAGCAGCTGGCGCTTGGGCCTGGAGAACTCGCCGATGCAGGCGATGTTGGCCTGGCCCCAGCGATCGACCTGCACCGGGCCAACCAGCGCGTGACGGCGTCCGCGCCAGAGCGCGTCGAACACGCGCGAGTACGGCATGTAGCCGCCATAGCTGCGTCCGTCGTGGTTCTTGGCGCCAAGCACGACCGGCTCTTCGACCAGATAGGCCTCGCCATCGGTGATCATCAGCGCCGGGTTGTGCGTCAGCTTGGCCAGACCCTGGGCCAGCCGCGGGATGATGCCGATGCCGGTGGCGAGCACTTCGCCGTCGCCGCGCCAAACGTCGGCGCAGGCACAGATCAGCAGTTCCGCGAGCGTGAAGTCAGTCGTTGCCATGATCAGAACACCTGCCGCGGAAGGGAAACGATCTTGTCCAGACCGCCGACGGCGTGCTGGTAGGCCGCCTCGTCGCCCGCCAGGAACGCGCCGGCGTAGGTTGCCCAGCCGTCATCGCTTTCGGCCGCCTCGCAGTACCGCTGCAGATGCGCCGCGTCCCAGCCGTAGCCGGGCACGTGCGAGGTCGGGTGCGCGCCGCCCCGCGTGGCAACCACGCCCGTCACCAGGCTGCGCTCGAACGGGTTGTGCTTGGCGTCGGCCTCGTCCGAGGCGATGCGCTCGACCAGCTCCTCGCAGCTGACATAGCAGCGGTCGGCCGCGCGCGCGAACCACTCGTCGAAGAAGGGATCGGGGCTGTACAGGCGCGTGTTGCCCAGCCGGTCGGCCGTGTGCACGTGCAGCAGTGCGACATCGAGCTTGAGGGCCGGCATCGCCAGCAACACTTCGCCGTCCTCGTAGGGCGAGGTCACCATGCGCAGGCCCGGATTGACCGTGGGCAGATCGGTCGCCAGGCCCACGCGTGTCGGCAGGAACGGCAGGCGCATCGCGGCGGCGCGCAGACCCCAGTGCAGCAGCCCCTCGTCGAGTTCCATCGCTTCGATGCTGCCGGCCTCGCGCGCCTTGCGGAAGAACGGCTCCAGCGGGATGAAGTCGAGCGAGACGAAGCCATAGATCAGCTTGCGCACCTTGCCGGCCGCGCACAGCATGCCCATGTCCGGGCCGCCATAGCCGACGATCGTCAGATCCTTGAGATCCGACCGCAGGATCTCGCGCACCAGCGCCATCGGCTTGCGCCGCGGCCCCCAGCCGCCGATGCCGATCGTCATGCCGTCGCGCAGCTGCGCCACCACTTCGGCGGCGGTCATTTCCTTGTTGAAACTCATCGTGCCGCTCTTATTGGAAGCCCACGGAAAAGTCATGTCCCCAGATCGAGACCTGCTTGGTCTGGGTCGTCTGCCAGGTCTTGGGATCGACGCTGATGCCGCCCCAGCCGTATTCGATCGCGAAGTTGCCGGGGGTCAGCATGTAGAACGAGGTCATGCGATCGTTCTCATGCTCGCCGAGCGTGGCCATCAGCTTGACGCCATGTTTCACGCGGCGGTCGTGGGCGAGACCGACATCGGTCAGCGCGTTGACCTCGACCATGATGTGCACGCAGCCGCTCGGGCTGGGCATCTCGGCGAGCGCGAGGCTGTGGTGACGCCCGCTGCCGGCGTGCAGGAAGCGGATGCGCATCGGCGGCGCGTCCGGGCCCGGCCGGAAGTCGAACACGTCGGTCAGACCAAAGCCGAGCGTGTCGCGGAACAAGGCCAGGGTGGCGTCGAACTGCTGCGGCGCCGGCAGCACGGTGTGTCCCATGCCCTGAACGCCGGTTTTGAACCCGGCCACCCCAATCGGCGACACAAACGGCGCGGTGGCACCGGCATGCCCCTGCACCAGTTCGTGGCGGTTGCCGGCCGGATCGGTGAAGACGGCCAGCTGCTCGAAGCCGCGCAGCCGGCGCTGCGGCAAACCCGTCGGCGTCGGCGACTTCCCAGGCCGAGGCGAGATAGCGGTCGCTGGCGCCGGGCACCACCAGCAGGCGGAACGCGCGCTCGTCCATCTTCAGATAGAGCGCGCCGCCGGGGGCGGACGCGGTCGACATGCCGAGCACCTGCTCGGCGTAGTGCTTCCACTTCGCGACGTCGGTGGTCTCGGCGACGATGTAGGCCAGAGATTGGATGTTCATGGACGGCTGGCTCCTGATGGCCCGTGGCGGCGATGCCGGACGGGCATTATCGAAATCGCGCCCCGCAGCAGCTTCATCCGTTGGGGTGAGCAGGGCCGCGGTCCGACCTCAGGCATGCGCTTCGGCGGCGGTGCCGGCCAGCGCCGGGGCCGCGCGCAGCGGCCGCAGCCACCAGGTCACCCCCAGCAGCAGCACGAACGCGGGGATGCACAGGGCGAAGAAGTCCAGCAGCCCGTTCAGCGCCGCCTGCTGGCTCAGCTGCGCCTCGAGCAGACCCAGCGAGCGCGCCCCGTCGAGGCCCAGCTGCTGCGCCTGCTGCAGCCAGCCGCGGGTCACCGCGTCGGTGTCGCTCAGCGTCGCACTCAGATCGGCGTGGTGGCGGATGGTCTGATGATCCCAGACGGTCAGCGACAGCGAGGCCGCGAGCGCGCCAGAGGCGGTGCGCACGAAGTTCTGCAGGCCGGCCCCCATCGCGATCTGATCCGGACGCAGCCCGCCCAGCGAGATCTGCGACAGCGGCAGGAAGAAGAACGCGCTGCCGGCGCCCTGCACCAGCTGCGACCACATGACGGTGGCCATGTCGACGTCCGGCGTCCAGGTCATGCGCATTGCGAAGGTGACGATCAGGATCAGCAGCGCCACGGTGAGGAAGTAGCGGGTGTCCACCGTGGTCGCATAGCGTGCCGCCACCGGCGCCAGCAGTACCACCAGCAGCCCGCTCGGCGCGGTGGCCCAGCCGGCGGCGAACGGGGTGTAGCCGTGAAACTGCTGCAGCCACAGCGGGATCAGCACGATGCCGCCGAAGAACACGCCGTAGGTCAGCGACAGCATCGTCACCGCGACCGAGAAATTGCGGTTGCGGAACAGCCGCAGGTCGACGACCGGGTTGCGGTCGGTCAGCTCCCAGGCGATCAGGAAGGCGAAGCCGACCACGGACGCCAGCGCCAGCGCCACGATCAGCGGCGAGCCGAACCAGTCCAGTTCGCGTCCCATGTCGAGCATCAGCTGCAGGCAGCCGACCGCGATCACCAGCAGGATCAGGCCGACGATGTCGACCGGGACCTTCCTGCGCTCGGTCTCCTGGTCGCGCAGCACCCGCCAGCCGACCGCCGCCGCCGCCAGCCCCACCGGGATGTTGATCAGGAAGATCCATTCCCACGCCCAACGCTCGGAGATCCAGCCGCCGAGGATCGGCCCGAGCAGCGGCGCCGACAGCGCGGTCATGGCGAAGATCGCCTGCCCGACCATGATCCGCTCGCGCGGGTACATCGTGTACAGCAGCGCCTGCGTCAGTGCCAGCAGCGGCGCGCCGGCGATGCCCTGCAGGATGCGGAAGCCGACCAGCATTTCCAGGCTCGACGACAGGCCGCAGGCCAGGCTCATCAACACGAAGCCGATCAGCGCGCCCATGAACAGCCGGATCGTGCCCAGTCGCAAGGCGAGCCAGCCGGTCAGCGGCACGACGATCGCGTCGGCGACCGCATACGAGGTGATGACCCAGGTGCCGTTGGCCGGCGAGACGCCCAGATCGCCGGCGATGGAGGGCACCGAGACGTTGGCAATGCTGGTGTCGAGCACCACCATGAATGCCGCCGCCGGCACCGCGATGGACGCCGCCACCAGGCGCCGCCCCTGCAGCGGCTGCGGCGCTGCGGTCACCGGCTTGTGCCCAGATTGGCGGCAATGATTTCCGCCGCCACCGCGTCGGCGCCGGCCATCAGCCGGTCGTAGACGGCGGTCGCCGCGGACGGGGTTGCGCGCGGCGCGGTCGCCAGCTGCGGCAGCGACTGGTCGCGCACGTTGATGTCCACGTGCATCGACAGCCCGACGCGCAGGGGATGCTGCGCCAGGGCGTCACGCTCGAGGCTGATGCGCACCGGCACGCGCTGCACGATCTTGATCCAGTTGCCGGTGGCGTTCTGCGCCGGCAGCAGCGCGAAGGCCGCGCCGGTGCCCAGACCGATGCCGGTGACGGTGCCGTGGTAGCGCACACGGCTGCCGTGGAG
>JBFHQK010000008.1:0-23264 GCA_041592255.1 Fontimonas sp. | reverse complement strand
GGACGGCCGCATGAAGGTCAACGGCGAGGTGCTGGCCAAGCACAAGTTCCAGACCTCGAACCCGAAGATCTTCGCCGGCGGCGACATGGTGCGTGGCTCCGACCTCGTCGTCACCGCCGTGTTCGAAGGCCGCGAGGCCGCCGAGGGCATCCTGAGCTATCTCGGCGTCTGAGCGCGTCCGCCCTGTGACTGCAACAAGGCCCGCGCACGCGGGCCTTGTTGTTTGCGGACCGTGCGGATTGCGCGATGATGGCGGCATCCGGACTCGCGCCAAGCGCGTAGACAGGGCCATGCGCATCTGGCTGTCACTGCCGCTGTTCCTCGTGTTCGCTGCCGGTGCCGCCTCGCCGCGAGATGCGCCGAGCCGGTTCGGGACCGTCGATGTGA
The DNA here is from genome assembly GCA_041592255.1 of Fontimonas sp. GTDB lineage: Bacteria > Pseudomonadota > Gammaproteobacteria > Nevskiales > Nevskiaceae > Solimonas. The sequence continues at coordinate 22,877 of JBFHQK010000008.1, read as the reverse complement.
CCGAGGTCGCGCGCGGGCTGGAGCATCCGTGGTCGCTCGCGTTCCTGCCGGACGGGCGCATGCTGGTCAGCGAGCGGCCGGGACGTCTGCGCATCGTCGACGTCGACGGGACGGTGGCGGCGCCGCTGGGCGGCGTGCCGACGGTGTATGCGCGCGGTCAGGGCGGGCTGCACGATGTCGTGCTCGCGCCGGACTTCGCGGCGTCGCAGCGCCTGTTCTTCTGCTATGCCGAGCCGCGCGGCGCGCGCAGCGGCACGAGCATCGCCCACGCGCGCCTGGCGGGCGGCGGACTCGACGACATGCGGGTGATCTTCCGTCAGCAGCCGGACTGGGACAGCCGTCACCATTTCGGCTGCCGCCTGGTGTTCGCGCGCGACGGCACGCTGTTCGCCACGCTGGGCGAGCGCTATTCGGGCATGAAGCTGGCGCAGACGCTCGACAACCATCTGGGCAAGGTGATCCGGATCGGCGCCGACGGCACGGTGCCGGCGGACAACCCCTTCGTCGGCCGCGCCGGCGCGCGGCCGGAGATCTGGTCCTACGGCCATCGCAATCCGCAGGGCGCGGCGTTGCATCCGCAGACCGGTCAGCTGTGGATCCACGAGCACGGCCCCAAGGGCGGTGACGAGCTCAACCGCCCGCAGCCCGGGCGCAACTACGGCTGGCCGGTGATCACCCACGGCGTCGACTACAGCGGCTTGCCCATCGGCGAAGGCGCGCACAGGACCGGCATGGAGCAGCCCCTGCATTACTGGGTGCCGTCGATTGCGCCCAGCGGCATGGCCTTCTACACCGCGGACCGGTTCCCGGCCTGGCGCGGCAACCTGTTCATCGGCTCGCTCAAGTTCGGGCAACTGGTGCGCCTGCAGCTCGACGGCGAGCGGGTGGTGGACGAAGAACGTCTGCTCGACGGCCTGAAGCGGCGCATCCGCGATGTGCGCCAGGGGCCGGACGGCGCCCTGTACCTGCTCACCGACGAGGCCGATGGCGCGGTGCTGCGTGTGACGCCGCACACTGGCAGCGGAGTGCGGTCGCGGCCGCCTTGAACGCGGCCGACCCAGGCCGCACAGTGGGGCGGTCATGCAGGCACTGCTGGACCGTATCGGTCGCGGCTTCGACCAGGGGCGGATCGAGTTTGCGACTGCCGATGGACGCACCTGGACCCTGGGCCGGGGCGAACCCGCCGCGCGGGTGAGGCTGCGCGATGCATCGATCCTGCGCCGCATGCTGCTCAACCCGCCGCTGCGCTTTGGCGAGACCTATGTCGACGGCGGCTGGGAGCCGGAGCGCGGCGATCTGCGCGCGGTACTGGGCATTGCGGTGCGCTACGGCCGCCACCTCGAACGGCGCTACGGGTTGGCCGGGCTGCGCCGCCTGCGCAGCTGGCTGGGCGAGCTGAACGCGCCGATCTCGAGCCTGCGCAACGCGTCGCATCACTACGACCTCGACTTCGGCATCTATGAACGCTTTCTGGATGCCGACCTGCACTATTCCTGCGCCTACTTTGCCGATCCGGCGATGACCCTGGAGCAGGCACAGCAGGCCAAGTGCGCGCTGATTGCGCGCAAGCTCGATCTGGCGCCCGGCGCACGCGTGCTCGACATCGGCTGCGGCTGGGGCAGTCTGGCGCTGTATCTGGCGCAGCATCGGGACGCGCGGGTCACCGGCATCACGCTGTCGTCGGCGCAGCTTGCGGTGGCGCAGCGGCGCGCGCGCGAGCGCGGGCTGGACGGGCGGGTCGTGTTCCGCCTGCAGGACTACCGCGAGGTGCGCGGGCACTTCGATGCCGTGGTCAGTGTCGGCATGTTCGAACATGTCGGCCGGCCCCAGTACCCGCGCTTCTTCGACCAGGTCGCGGCGCGGCTTGCGCCCGACGGCGTCGCCCTGCTGCACACGATCGGCCGGCTGTCGGCGCCGGGCACGATCAGTCCGTGGATCCGCAAGTACATCTTCCCGGGCGGCTACATTCCCGCCGCCTCGGAGCTGCTGCGTCCGATCGAGCGCAGCGGCCTGATGCTCGCCGACCTGGAGGTCTGGCGGCATCACTACGCCCGCACGCTGCGCGCCTGGCACCAGCGCTTCGAGGCCGCCGCCGCCGATCTGCCGGCATCCTGCGACCAGCGGTTCCGGCGCATGTGGTCGTTCTACCTCAACGCATCGGAAGCCAGCTTCGTCGACGGCGATCTGGTCGTGTTTCATGCCCAGCTCGCGCGCCGCCTCGACCGTCTGCCGCTGACCCGGGACTACCTGTACCGCTGATCGGCTACGATCGCGGCCCCGGATCGCACGAGAAGTCTGGTCATGGCCGAACTGCTGCTCAGCCCCAACGAGGCGCGCGTGATTGCCGCGCTGGTCGAAAAATCGATCGCAACCCCGCAGTACTACCCGATGACGGTCAACGCCATCATGCTCGCCGCCAACCAGAAGACCGCGCGGCAGCCAGTGCTGAGCCTCAGCGAAGGCGAGATCGGCGCCGCGCTGAACCGACTCGAGGAGCTGCGGCTGGTGGTGCGGGACAGCTTCAGTGGCCGTGTGCAGAAGTGGCGCCACCAGTTCCAGCACCAGCTGCTGCTCAAGCCGCAGACCCAGGCGCTGCTGGTGACGCTGATGCTGCGCGGCCCGCAGACCGGCGCCGAATTGCGCGCCAACGCCGCCGGCCTGGGCGGCCCCGGCGAACCCGAGGCATTCGCCAGCGCGCTGGCCGATCTCGCCGACCGCGCGCAGCCGCTGCTGGTGCAACTCGCGCGCGCGCCGGGCCAGGCCGCGCAGCGCTATGCCCACACGCTGTGCGGCGTGCCCGAGTCAGTGCCGTTCGAAGTGCCGGCCGCGCCCGCGCTGGCGCCGCGCGCGGGCAGCGACGAGCTGGCGCAGCGGCTGGCGGCGCTGGAAGCGCGCGTGGCCGAACTCGAAACCCAGCTCGGCTTGCGCCCGGCGCCGGGCGATGGCGGCTGACGCGCGCGCCGCATCGTCCCGCAGCCGGCAGTCCGCCTTCGGGCACAATCAGCCGATGCAGACCGCCCGTTGCCGCTGATGCTGGATATCCGCACGCTGCTGCTGAACACCGGCCTCGCCGCGATCTACGCGGCGCTGGCGATGCTGTTCGTCTGGCGCGTGCACCCGCGCGAACCGGCGGTGCGCTACTGGGGCGGGGCCTTCCTCACCATCGCCGCGGGCGCGCTGCTGATCGGCCTGCGCGGCCGGCTGCCGGATGTCTGGTCGGTGCTGATCGGCAACCTCGGCGTGATTGCCGGCAGCTGGCTGATGCAGGCGGGCACCGCGATCTTCGTGCGCCGGCCGGTCCCCTGGCGCTTCGCCGGCGCGGTGGTGGCCGCTGCGGCGCTGGCGTTCTGGTACTGGGGCCTGGTCGCCCCCAGCTACGTGCTGCGCGGGCTGGTGTTCAGCCTGGCTGCCGGGCTGGCGTGGATCTTCACCGTCGCCGATCTGCTGCACGCGGCGCGCGGGCGCCAGCGCACCCTGCACCTGGCGGTGGCGGCGCTGTTTGCGCTGTGTATCGCGGCCACGGCGGTCCGCGCGATCGATGCCCAGCTCAATGCGGCCAACATCAGCCTGTTCCAGGGCGGCGCGCTGCACGTGACCTGGTTTGCCGCGGCGCAGGCGGTGATCTTCTTCAGCCCCTTCGGCTTCCTGCTGCTGACCAGCCAGCGGCTGCAGCAGCGTCTGGACCGGCTCGCCAACGAAGATGCGCTCACCGGCGTGCTCAACCGGCGTGCGTTTCTCGCCCAGGCACTGGATCTGCTCGCCAGCCGGCCGACGGGCCAGGGCGGTGCGCTGCTGGTGCTCGACCTCGATCACTTCAAGCAGCTCAATGACCGCCACGGCCACGCCGCCGGCGACGCGGTGTTGCGCGGTTTTGCGCGGACGGTGGCGGCGCAGCTGCGCACCGAGGATCTGTTTGCGCGGGTCGGTGGCGAGGAGTTCTGGCTGCTGCTGCCGGGCGTCGACCGCGCCGGTGCCGCGCAGGTGGCCGAGCGTCTGCGCGCGGCGGTGGCGGCGCAGAAGTTCGCCGCCGGCAGCCAGCATCTGCAGGCCACCGTCAGTGTCGGCGTCAGCGCGGTCGAGCTCGGCGACATCGCCGGTGCGCTGGCCGCCGCCGACCGCGCGCTCTATGCCGCCAAGGCGCAGGGGCGCAATCGCGTCGTGATCGCCTAGGGCCTGTTAACGCCCATCGGGCGGCGGGCCACGCTCCGGTATCATGCGCGGCCGCTTGTTCCGCGACACTGCGTTGTCCGATTTCACCGCCGCCACCCAGCAGTTCCGCGCCGAGCGCGAGCGCCTGCTCGTGCGCGATGCGCTGCGCTTCGAGCGCCTGCTGGCGCGCGCCGATGCACGGCGCTTCGACAGCGCGCGCTTCCTGCGCGATCTGCAGCAGGCGCAGTTGCGGGCGCAGAACCGCCAGCGGCTGCGACCGGCGCAGATCGACTATCCGCCGGAACTGCCGGTGGTGCAGGCGCGCGACGATCTGCTGGCGGCGATCCGCGACCATCAGGTCGTGGTCGTCTGCGGCGAGACCGGATCGGGCAAGACCACGCAGCTGCCCAAGCTGTGCCTGGAGCTGGGGCGCGGCACGCGCGGCCTGATCGGGCATACGCAGCCGCGGCGGCTGGCCGCGCGCAGCGTCGCCCAGCGCATCGCCGTCGAGCTGCAGACCACGCTGGGCGCGCTGGTCGGCTACGAGACACGCTTCGATCGCCGCGTATCCGAGCACAGTCTGGTCAAGCTGATGACCGACGGCATCCTGCTCGCCGAGCTGGGTCGCGATCACCTGCTCGCCGCCTACGACACGATCATCATCGACGAGGCGCACGAGCGCAGCCTCAACATCGACTTCCTGCTCGGCTGGCTGCGACGCATCCTGCCGCAGCGCCCCGATCTGAAAGTCATCGTCACCTCGGCGACCCTCGATCCGCAACGTCTGTCGCGGCATTTCGGCGACGCGCCGATTCTCGAAGTCTCCGGGCGCACCTATCCGGTCGAGACCCGTTACCGCCCGCCGGCCGAGGGCAGCGATATCGAGGACGCGATCGCCGCCGGCGTCGCCGAACTGTGGGGCCGTGGCGCCAGCGGCGACATCCTGGTGTTCCTGCCCGGCGAACGCGAGATCCGCGACGCCGCACGCGTGCTGGGCGGGCGGTTTCCCGATGCCGAGGTGCTGCCGCTGTATTCGCGCCTGGCCGCCAGCGCGCAGGACCAGGTGTTCACGCGCAGCACCCGCGCGCGCATCGTGCTGGCGACAAACGTCGCCGAAACCTCGCTGACGGTGCCGGGCATCCGCTGCGTCATCGACACCGGCAGCGCGCGCATTAACCGCTTCGCCACCCGCACCGGCGTGCAGCAGTTGCAGATCGAGCCGGTGTCGCAGGCCGCGGCCAACCAGCGCGCCGGCCGCTGCGGGCGGCTCGGGCCGGGAGTGTGTATCCGCCTCTACGCCGAGGACGATTTCGCGGCGCGGCCGGCGTTCACCGATCCCGAAATCAAGCGCGCGAATCTTGCCGGTGTGCTGCTGCAGATGGCGGCGCTGGGCCTGGGCCGGGTCGACGACTTTCCCTGGGTCGATGCGCCGGACGGCCGTCACGTCGCCGAGGCCACGCGCGTGCTGCAGACGCTGGGCGCGTTCGACGCCACCGGCCAGCTGACCCCGCTGGGGCGCGAGCTGGCGCGGTTGCCGCTGGACCCGCGCGTGGCCCGCATCGCGCTGGCCGGACGCGGCAGCGCGGTCGAGCGCCAGGTGTTCGTGCTGGCCGCGGCGCTGTCGGTGCAGGACCCGCACGAAGTGCCGGCCGAAGCGCAGGACGCGGCGCGCCAGCAGCATGCGCACTGGCGGCACAAGCGCTCCGATTTCCTGTCGCTGCTGCTGCTGTGGCAGCGCTGGCAGCAGTGGAGCGCGGCCTCGACCAACCGCCAGCTGCGGCGGCTGTGCCGCGAGCACTTCGTCTCCTTCCTGCGCATGGAGGAATGGGAGGCGGTGTCCCGCCAGATCGGCGATCTGCTTGGCGTCGAGGGCGGCGGCCGCCGCGGGGCGGAGCGCGTCGAGTCGGCCTGGAGCGCCGAGTCGCTCGAGGCCTTGTACGCACCGATTCATCAGGCGCTGCTCGCCGGCCTGATCGACCACATCGGGCAGAAGATCCCGGAAGCGCCGGAATACCAAGGCCCGAAGGGCCGGCGCTTTCGCCTGCATCCGGGCTCGGCGCTGGCGAAGAAGGCGCCGGGCTGGGTGATGAGCGCGCAGCTGGCGCAGACCAGCCGACTGTATGCCCGCACCAACGCTGCGATCGAGCCGGACTGGCTCGAACAGGTCGGCGGCCATCTGGTCAAGCGCGTGCTGCTGCACCCGACCTGGAATCCGGATCGCGGTGAGGTGACCGCCACCGAACACATCAGCCTGCTCGGCCTGCCGCTGGCAACGCGCGCGCGCCACTACGGCTCGACTCATCCGCGCGAGGCGCGCGAAATCTTCATCCGCGAAGCCCTGGTGGCCGGCCGGATCCCGAAGAAGCCGGCCTTCCTCGACCACAACTTTGCCTTGATCGAGTCGATCCGCGACAAGGAGGCGCGCCTGCGCCGGCCCGACCTGCTGGCCGACGACGCGCAGTTCCATGCCTGGTACGACGCCCGCCTGCCGGCCGAGGTGTGCACCACCGCCGCGCTCAAGCGCTGGCTCAAGGACGCGCGGGCCGGCGAGCGCCTGGTCATGGACGAGGCCGCCGCGCTGCGTCCCGGCGCGTCGGCCGACGTCACCGATCTGTTCCCCGACCAGATCGACATCGGCGGCGTGCCCCTGCGCCTGTCCTACCACCACGATCCGGGCGCCGCGCACGATGGCGTGACGTTTCACATTCCGCTGGCGCACGCGCACGCCCTGCCGGCGGCGCGCTTCGACTGGCTGGTGCCGGGGCTGCGCGCCGCGCGCATCGAGGGCCTGATCCGCACCCTGCCCAACCGCCTGCGGCGCGCGTTCACGCCGGCCGCGGAGTTCGCACAGGCCGCGGCCGCGCGTCTGGAGCCGCCGCAGGGTGAGCTGCTCGAGCGCCTGTGCGCGGCGCTGCAGGCGATGACCGGCGTCGAGGTCACGCCGGCGGACTTCGACCCCGACCGCCTCGAGGCCTACCTCAAGCCGCGCTTCCAGCTCGAAGACGAGCGCGGCGCGGTGCTGGGTGTGGCCGAGACGCTCGGCGCGCTGCAGCAGCGGCACAGCGGCGCCGCCCGCGCGGCGCTGCACAGCGCCGCGGCGCGCGACGACACGCTCAAGCGCTGGAGCCGCGAGAACCTCGCCGACTGGGACTTCGACGATCTGCCCGAGCATGTCGTGCTGGCGACCGGTGCCCATGCCTGGCCCGCACTCGATCACCGCAACGGCCGCGTCGACCTGCGCCTGTTCGAGTCGGCGCAGGCCGCGGCGCGCGCGCATCGCGCCGGCGTGCGCGCACTGCTGCAGGCGCGCATGCCCGAGCGCCTGCGCGATGGCATCAAGGGCGTGCGCACCAAGCTCGGTCTGCTGGCACCAGCGTTTGCGCTGGATGTCGACGCGCTCGCCCAGGCGCTGGCCGACCGCAGCGCCGACGCCGTGCTGCTGACCGAGCCGATCCGCAGCCGCGCGGCGTTCCAGGCCGCACTGGAGAAGCGCGGTGCGTTTTCGCTCGACCTGCAGCGCCGCATCGATGACATCGCCGGCTGGCTGGCGCGCGCGCGCGAGCTGCGGGCGCGCCTGAATGCCTTGGGCAACCGCTGGCCGGGGTCGACCGCCGATGTGCGCGCGCAGCTCGACAGCCTGTTTGCGCCCGGCTTCGGCGCGGCGATTCCGGAGCCGCACTGGTCGCGCATCGCGCTGTACCTGCGCGCGATCGACGTGCGTCTCGAACGGCTGGCGAACAAGCCGGCGCGCGACGAGGATCTGACGCGCCAGATCGCGCCGTACGCGGCGCGGCTGCCCGACCCGTTCCACCCGGCGCGATGGCTGCTCGAGGAATGGCGGGTGGCGTTGTTTGCGCAGGAGCTGCGCGCGCAGGGCGCACCCACCGCGGCGCGCGTCGACGCCGCGCTGGCCGGCTGAGCGGTTGCCGCGGGCGCTGCCGCGGCCGACAATTTCCCCCCTTCCGAGCCCAAGCCCCCTCATGATCCGCACCGAAGACCGCCTGATCGCCGCCCTCGATGTCCCCACGGCCACGCAGGCGCGCGCGCTGGTGGTGCGCCTGGGTGACAGCGTGCGCTTCTACAAGATCGGCCTCGAGCTGCTGATGGCGCCGGGATTCTTCGACCTGCTCGACTGGCTCAAGGGCGAGCAGAAGAAAGTCTTCGTCGACCTCAAGTTCTTCGATATTCCGGAGACGGTGGCGCGCGCGGTGAAGAACCTCGCCGAGCGCGGCGCGGATTTCTGCACCATCCACGGCAACCAGTCGATCATGGAGGCGGCGGCCAAGGCCAAGTCCGGCGATCTGAAGGTGCTGGCGGTCACCGCGCTGACCAGCCTCGATCAGGGCGATCTCAACGATCTGGGCTTTGCCTGCGACGTTGCCGAACTGGTGCTGTCGCGGGCGCGCCGCGCGCTGGCGGCCGGCTGCGACGGCGTGGTGTCGTCGGGCCTGGAAGTCGAGAAGCTGCGCGCCGAGGCCCCGCGCGAGCTGATCTGCGTCACGCCCGGCATCCGGCCGGTCGAAAACCGCGTCGAAGCCGACCAGAAGCGGATCATGACGCCGGCGGCGGCGATCGCCGCCGGCGCCGACTATCTGGTCGTCGGCCGCCCGATCCGGGATGCCGCGGACCCGCGCGCGATGGCGGCAACGATCCAGGCCGAAATCGCCGCCGCGGTGCAGGCGCGGATGCAAAAACAGGGATAAGGTGTTCGCATGCAGCCACTCGACAACGACCGCTTCCTGCGTGCGCTCCGGCGCCAGCCGGTGGACCGCACGCCGGTCTGGATGATGCGCCAGGCCGGGCGCTACCTGCCGGAATACCGCGCCTCGCGCGCCAAGGCCGGCGACTTCATCAGCCTGTGCCGCAACCCCGAGCTGTGCTGCGAAGTCACGCTGCAGCCGCTCGAGCGCTACGGCCTCGACGCCGCGATCCTGTTTTCCGACATCCTGACCATTCCCGACGCGATGGGGCTGGGGCTGCGCTTCGTCGAGGGCGAAGGTCCGGTGTTCGATCGGCCGGTGCGCGATGCGCACGCGATCGAGGCGCTGGGCGTGCCGGATCCGGAAACCGAGCTGCGCTATGTGATGGACGCCGTACGCACGATCCGCGGTGCACTCGGCAGCCGCCTGCCGCTGATCGGCTTTGCCGGCAGCCCGTGGACCCTGGCGACCTACATGATCGAAGGCGCCGGTGGCTCGGATTTCACCCGCATCAAGCGCCTGGGCTATGACGCGCCGGAGACGCTCGACACGCTGATGGCCAAGCTCGCCGCCGCGGTGAGCCTGTACCTGGAGGCGCAGGTGCGCGCCGGCGCCGATGCCGTGATGGTGTTCGACACCTGGGGCGGCGTGCTCGCGCCGGCCGAGTACCTGAAGTTCTCGCTCGAGCCGATGGCGCGCATCGTCGAGCATCTCAAGCGCGTCGCGCCCGAGGTGCCGGTGATCCTGTTCACCAAGAACGGCGGCCAGCACCTGGAGGCGATGGCCGAGACCGGCTGCGATGCGCTGGGTCTGGACTGGACCACGGATCTGGCCAATGCCCGCGCGCGCGTCGGCGCGCAGGTGGCGCTGCAGGGCAATCTCGATCCCACCTGGTTGCTGGCGCAGCCCGAGCGCATCGAAACCGCAGTCGCGCGCGTACTGGCGTCCTATGGGCCGGGTCCCGGACACGTGTTCAACCTCGGCCATGGCATTCTGCAGCAGACGCCGCCGGAGCATGCGGCGGCGATGATCGAGGCGGTGCGGGCGCTGAGTCCCGCGTATCACACCACGTAGCACTGCAGCACAGGAGGAATCGCACGATGCTTTCCGTGATTTTTCCGCCGACCGTGATGGGCATCCTGACGGCCGTGACCTTGGTCGGCTGGATGGTGGTGAGTTTCGCGCTGATGCTGCCGGCGATCCTGCTCAAGCTGATCCCGTATCCGCCGCTGCAGCGCGCGTGCAGCCACTACAGCATCTGGATCGCGACCAACTGGGTGCGCAACAACAAGCTGCTGCTGCGCTTGCTCCACGCGGTGCAGTGGGACGTCGATCTGCGCGCGCGGCTCAAGCCGCAGCAGAACTACCTGGTGATCGCCAACCACCAGTCGTGGATCGACATTCTCGTGCTGTGCGACCTGCTGCACGCGCGCGCGCCGTTTCCGCGCTTCTTCCTGAAGTGGGAGCTGATGTACGTGCCGATCATCGGCTTTGCCTGCTGGGCGATGGACTTCCCGTTCATGCGCCGGCACGGCGCCGCCGCGCGGAAACAGCATCCGGAGCTGCGCAACCAGGATCTCGAGGCCACGCGCCGCGCCTGTGAACTGTACCGGCGCGAACCGGTGAGCGTGATCAACTTCGTCGAAGGCACGCGCTTCACCGAGGCCAAGCGCGTCGCCCGGCAGTCGCCGTTTCGCCACCTGCTGCGGCCCAAGGCCGGCGGCATGAGCTTCACGCTCAACGCGATGGGCGAGCAGTTCGCCGGCATCGTCGACGTGACCATCGCCTATCAGCCGACGCGCAAGCCGTTGCTGTGGAGCTTTGCCTGCGGCGAGCAGAACCAGCTGGCGGTGCATGTCGACCTGCTGCCGATGCCGCAGGAGCTGATGAGCGGCGACTACGAGAACGATCCCGCGTACCGCGCGCGGTTCCAGGCCTGGATCAACGGCATCTGGACGCGCAAGGACGCGCGCCTCGAACGCCTGCTCAACAGCCGCCCGGAACTGCCGGCGCCGCGGCCGGCGCACGGCTGAACCGACGTCAGCGGCGCGCCCAGCGCCGCGCCAGCGCGCCGCCGGTGACCAGGTGCCAGACGCCCCACCAGGCCACCACCAGCGCCATGCCGCCGAGGTGCTGGAAGTAGGTGAAGATCAGGGTCAGGCCAAGCGCGGTGTTGTGGATGCCGGTTTCGAAGGTGATCGCGCGGCGCTCGGGTTCGCCGGTGCGCAGCAGCGTGGCGATCGACCAGCCGGTGGCCAGCGCCAGCGCGTTGTGCGCGGCCACCAGCAGGAAGATCGTCGTCAGCGCGTGCCAGAAGACGCCGTAATTGGCCGCCACCGCGAGCAGCACGAACCCGAAGAAGGCGAACAGGCCGAAGCGCTTGAGCGGACCCTGGAGCCGCTGCGCCAGCGCCGGCGCGCGTTCGGCCAGCGTCATGCCGGCCAGCAGCGGCAGCACCAGCGCCATCACGATGGTGCCAATCAGTTCGCCATAGGGCACGGCCACGGCGCGCATCGCCTCGCGGGTGGACGGATGCAGCCCGCCCAGCAGCGCGAACGTCAGCGGCGTGCTCAGCGGCGACACCAGACTGGAGATCGTGGTCATCGTCATCGACAGACTGGTGCGGCCGCGCGCCCAGTGCGTCAGCACGTTGGACATGTTTCCGCCCGGGCAGGCCGCGGTCATCATCAGGCCCAGCGCAATGCTCGGCGCCGGGTCGACGACAGTGATCAGCGCAAACGTCAGCAGCGGCAGGGCGACGAGCTGCGAGGCCAGGCCGATCAGCACGGCGCGCGGTGCGCGCAGCAGGTGCAGGAAGTCGTGCAGGCGCAGGTCGAGCGAGACGCCGAACACGACCACCGCGAGAATCGCCTGCAGGATCAGCGCGGCGGCCGGACTGAACTGCAGCGCGACGCTGTCGAGCGGCAGCGGGGTCATCGCAGCAGCGCCAGGCCGGCAAACAGCAGCACCAGGTCGATCACCAGACGGTAGTGATGTTCGTCGATGCGATGGTGCAGCCGGTTGCCGATGATCAGGCCGAGCACGGTGACCGGAAACAGCCAGGCGGTGGCGCTGCGCAGCTCGGGACTGTAGCGATCGGCGGCCAGCAGCCACACGGTCAGGCCGCTGTTGAGAATCAGCCAGACCGCGAGCATCGTCGCGCGCAGGCCCGATTTGGCCAGCCCGCTGCCGGCCATCGCCGCGGCCAGCAGCGGCCCGCCCGAGGCGTACAGGCCCTGAATCAGGCCGGAGCCGAGCAGCATCGTGGCGCGCACCGGCGCGGCGAAGCGCGCATGGTGCCGATGCCGCAGCCGCCACAGGTCGAGCAGCGACAGGCCGACAATCAGCGCGCCGTAGGCCGGACGCAGCGCGGCATTGGTCAGCAGCGGCGCGAGCAGCGCGCCGGCGGCGGTGCCGGCGATCATCAGCGGCAGCACCTGCCGGCGCAGCAGGCGCCAGTCGACAAAGCGCCGTTCCTGCCACACCAGCCAGCCGGAAAACGGCACGTTGAGGGCGACGACGATCGGCATGATCCAGGGGATCGGCAGCCACAGCGCGGCCAGCGTCACCGTGATCACGGTGCTGCCGAAGCCGGCCACCGCCTGCGTGGTGTAGGCAAACAGTACGATCAGGCCCAGGCCCAGCAGCGACAGGCTCATGCGAGCGGGGCGATCAGGCGGTCGAGCGCCGCGAGATAGGTATCGCGGTGCACGTAGTAGGCCATGCGCTCCAGCTTCATGTAGTCGTAGCCGCCGGACAGATCGACGCCGTGCGCGCGCGCCGCGTCGAAGGCGGCGATGCCGGCGTCACCGCGGCTGCGGGCGCGGATCACGCGTGCCACCAGCTCGGCCTGGCGCGCGCGGCCTTCCCAGCCGATCCCGGTGGCCTCGACCATGCCCAGCACGAACAGGTCGTCGCGCTCCGGCGGAAAGATGTTGAGGAACAGCTGCGGGCAGCTGCCGTGCCAGTTCAGCTGTGAGCGCTCGAGAAACGGAAAGCTCAGCTGGAATCCGGTGGCCAGCAGCACGACGTCGTAGTCGGCGCATTCGCCGTCGGCGAAGTGCACCGTGCGGCCGTCGAAGCGCTGCGGGGCGCGGCGCACGCGCAGATCGCCGTGGCCGAGGTGATACAGCACCTGGCTGTTGACCACCGGATGCGACTCGTAGAGGCGGTGATCCGGCGCCGGCAGACCCAGCCGCGTCGGATCGCCGATCAGCAGCTTGAGCAGTGCGGCGTCGAGGCGCTGCTTGAGGCGCGCCGGCAGCTTGAGCGCGCCGCCGATCGTGTCGGCCGGCCGGCCGGCGATGAACTTGGGCACGAAATGCACGCCGCGGCGCACGCTCCAGTCGACCGAGCGCGCATGATGCACGGCGTCGACCGCGATGTCGCAGGCCGAATTGCCGGCGCCGACGATCAGCACCCGCCGGTCGCGGAACAGCTCCGCATGCTTGTACTCGGCGGAGTGCAGCAGGCGGCCGTCGAACACGCCCGGGATCTGCGGCCGGTACGGCGTGCTGAACGTGCCGACCGCGCTGACCAGGTGGGTGAACTCCGCCTCGCTGCCGTCAGCCAGACGCAGGCGCCAGCCGCCTGCCGGCTGCGGCGCGGCGTGCTCGACCGCGGTGTTGAAGCGGTAGTGACGGTAGAGATCGAAATGGCGCGCGTAGTCGCGCAGATACGGCAGCAGGCGCGCATGCGCCGGGTAGTCCGGCATGTCTGCCGGCATCGGGAACTCGGCAAACTCGGTGCGGCGCGCCGACGAAATCAGGTGCGCGCTGGCGTACATCGTGCTCCACGGATTGTCGATGTCCCACAGGCCGCCGACATCCGCGTGGCGCTCGAAGCCGGTGAACGGCAGGCCGAGCCTGGAGAACGCCCGCGCCGCCGACAGGCCGGCCGGTCCGGCGCCGATCAGCGCGATCTTCACGGTCAAGGCGCGCGCAGCGCGCAGGCGCTGCTTCCCGGCAAGCACGGCATCATGAGCTCCCCCTTGTTGATTGAGCAGCCCGTTCGCGCGGGCCGCTCGGATAAAATAGCAGCTGCCTCGCGGCGTCTTCAGCCTTCGTCAACCAGCCCCCGTCTTGATGGTGCCCATGCACGTTCCTCCGGCGCGACCGTACCGATTGCGGTCTGTCGACCGCCCGCCGGCCTCGTTGCATGCAGGGGTTCTGGCCTGTGTCCTGCACGAAGACGCGGCGCCGATCGCAGACGACGACCCACGCCGTATTCAGGTCCGCCTGGCGGCGCTGGCCGGGCCCGCGGTCGAGCTGTGGGAGGCCGACGCGCCGGTGAGCTGCGGCTGGGCGGGCCGGATCGGTTATGCGCACAGCGCGCATCTGCTGTTCGCGCAATGTCGCGTACCGGCGGCCGCGATGGCGGATCCGCGCGCGGCGAGCGCCGCGGTCTATGCCGACCTCAGCGCCTTCTTTGCACAGCGCCCGCGCTGGCACTGGATCCGCACGTGGAACTACATCGGCGGCATCCATGCCGGCGTCGGCGACGCGGAGCGCTACCGCCAGTTCTGCCTCGGACGCCACGAAATCCTGTCGCTGCAGCCGGATTTCGAGCGCAATCTGCCAGCGGCCACCGCCATCGGCACGCCCGGCGATGACATGCTGGTCTACGTGCTGGCGACCAGCGTCCCCGGTGCGCAGATCGAGAACCCGCGCCAGGTCAGCGCGTTCCGCTATCCGCGCCAGTACGCGCCGCGCAGCCCGAGCTTCTCGCGGGCGATGCGCGTGGACTGGCGCGACGGCACCGACCTGATCGTCTCCGGCACCGCGAGCGTCGTCGGTCACGAGACGGCGCATGTCGGCGATCCGCGGGCACAGCTGCGCGAAACCCTGGCCAATTTGCAGCAGCTGGCGGCCGCCGAGCGGCTGCCCCCTGAGGCGCTGTGGGCCCATGCGCAGGCCAAGCTGTTCGTACGCGACGCCGCGGTCTACGAGCAGGTCAGGGATCTGCTGCGCGACACCCGCGAGCTGCGCGGGGCGCAGATCACCGTGCTGGCCGGCGAAGTCTGCCGGCCGGAACTGCTGCTGGAGATCGAGCTGCTGCTGCAGACCGGCGCGCGCTAGGTGTGCGCGCCTACGCCGAGCGCACGCGGGCGACCGCGTTCTGCCAGCCGGCGTAGAGGCCCAGCGCGTCGTCGGGCGCCATCTGCGCGCTGAAGCGGCGCTCGGCCGACCAGAGCGCGGCGATGTCGTCGAGCGAACCGTAGACCCCGGCCTGCAGGCCGGCGAGGAAGGCCGCGCCCAGCGCCGTGGTTTCCACCGTCTGCGGCCGCACCACCGGGATCTGCAGCACGTCGGCCAGGCATTGCGTCAGCCAGTCGTTGACGACCATGCCGCCGTCGACGCGCAGCTCGGTGGGCGCGACCGCGTCCTGCGCCATCGCCTGCATCAGGTCGCGGGTCTGGTAGCACACCGACTCCAGCGCGGCGCGCACGATGTGGGCGATGCCGGTGTCGCGGGTCAGGCCGAAGATCGCGCCGCGCGCTTCCGGGTCCCAGTACGGCGCGCCCAGGCCGGTGAACGCCGGCACCAGATAGACGCCCTGGGTGTCGTCGATCGAGCGCGCCAGGCCTTCGGTTTCGCCGGCGCCGCGGATCAGGTGCATCGCGTCGCGCAGCCACTGCACCGCCGCACCGGCGACGAAGATGCTGCCTTCGAGCGCGTACGTCGGCTGGCCGCCGAGCCGGTACGCGACCGTGCTCAGCAGCCGGTTCTGCGACAGCCGCAGCTCGTCGCCGGTGTTGAGCACCATGAAGCAGCCGGTGCCGTAGGTCGACTTGATCATCCCCGGCGCGAAGCAGGCCTGGCCGACGGTGGCCGCCTGCTGGTCGCCGGCGACGCCGCCGATCGCCACCGCAGCGCCCAGCAGCTCCGGCGCGGTGTGACCGAAGTCGGCCGCCGAGTCCAGCACCTGCGGCAGCAGTGCGCGCGGCACGTCAAAGAACGCGCACAGCTCGTCGTCCCAGTCCTGGGTGCGCAGGTTGAACAGCGCGGTGCGCGAAGCGTTGGTGGCGTCGGTGACGTGGCGCCGGCCGCCGGTCAGATTCCACAGCAGCCAGCTGTCGATGGTGCCGAAGGCCAGCTCGCCGGCCTGCGCCCGCGCGCGCGCGCCGGGAACGTGATCCAGCAGCCAGGCGATCTTGGTCGCCGAGAAGTACGGATCGAGCAGCAGCCCGGTGCGGGCATTGAGCCAGGCGGAGCGCTCCTCATGCTGCTGGCAGAAGGCGCTGGTGCGCCGGTCCTGCCAGACGATCGCGCGGTGGATCGGCTTGCCGGTGGCGCGCTCCCAGATCACGGTGGTTTCGCGCTGATTGGTGATGCCGATCGCGGCGATCTCGCGCGCCGTGAGTCCGCCCTGCACGAGCACGTCGCGTGCGCAGGCCAGCGTGTCGTCCCAGATGCGTGCGGCATCGTGCTCGACCCAGCCGGGCTGCGGAAAATGCTGCGGCAGCTCGCGCTGCGACACGGCCAGCTTGGCGCCGCGGCGGTCGAACAGTATCGCGCGGGTGCTCGTCGTGCCCTGGTCGATCGCCAGCAAGGCTGTCATGGACTCACTCCTCGGGTATGCGAAACTGCGCAGCAGGCGGCGCGCGACGCGGCCACACAACGAACGGGGGGGAAGGTACACGTGCGCAGCAGTCAATTCCAGCTCAACCGGGGCCGGCATGGTCATGTGCCGGTCCACGCCTGGCTGCCGGATGGCGAACCGCAAGCGGTGCTGCAGATCGTGCACGGCATGGCCGAGCACGGCGGGCGCTATGCACGCCTGGGCCGCGCGCTCGCCGAGGCCGGCTACGCGGTCTACGCGCAGGACCTGCCCGGCCATGGCCGCAGCGTGCGCACCGCCGACGAACTGGGCCATACCGCCGACCGCGGCGACTGGCATCTCACCCTTTCGGCCGTCAACGCCGTGCGTGGCGAGATCGAACGCCGGCACGGCGATCTGCCGCTGTTCATGCTCGGCCACAGCCGCGGCTCGTTCCTGCTGCAGGACTACCTCGTCGAGCACGGCGGCGGGCTTGCCGGCGCGGTGCTGTCGGCGAGCTGTGCGCACATGGGACCGCTGCGCCCGATCGGCCTGGCGCTGCTGCGCGCCGAAGCGCTGTGGTTCGGCCGCAGCCGGCGCAGCGCGGTCGGCGAAGCCCTGGCCTTCAGGGATTTCAACCGCCGCTTCAAGCCGGCGCGCACCGCCTTCGACTGGCTGTCGCGCGATGCCGCCGAAGTCGACCGCTACATCAGCGACCCGCTGTGCGGTTTCCGCTGCTCCAGCGCGCTGTGGATCGACCTGCTGCAGGCGGGCGCAAGGCTCGGCCAGCCGCAGCGGCTTGCGCGCATTCCCCAGCGGCTGCCCCTGCTGCTGATCAACGGCACTGCCGATCCGGCCTGCCGCGGCGAGCGTGGGGCGCGCGGTCTGGAACGAATGTACCGCGCCGCGGGTCTGAACGATGTCACGCTCAGGCTCTACGCCGATGCCCGCCACGAGCTGCTCAATGACACCTGCCGCGACGAGGTCACCCGCGATCTGCGGGCCTGGCTCGACGCCCGCGTGTCCGTTCTCAGCGCCACCGTCCCGGCGTAATCCACACGGCCGGCGCGGCGCCATCGCCCTGCTGCTGGCCGTGTGCGCGCTGCCGGTGCTGGCGGCGCCGCGTGCGGAGCTGTGGCCGCGCTGGTCGGTGCACGATGAAACCGCGACGCAGCGCGTCGACCATGCGCGCTGGAACGCCTGGCTCGGGCGGCAGGTCGTGCTCGGCGACGACGGCATCAGCCGCATCGCCTATGCGCGGGTGTCCGATGCCGAGCGCGCAACGCTGGCCGCCTACCTGCGCGAACTGCAGGCGCAGCCGGTGTCGCGGCTGGCGCGCGCCGAGCAGCGGGCGTACTGGATCAACCTCTACAACGCCACCACGGTGAAGACTGTGCTCGACCACTACCCGGTGCCGAGCATCCTGCGCATCAACATCTCGCCGGGGCTGTTCGCGCGCGGGCCGTGGCGGCGCAAGCTGCTGAGCGTCGAAGGCGCGGCGCTGTCGCTCGACGACATCGAGCACCGCATCCTGCGGCCGCTGTGGAACGATCCGCGCACGCACTACGCGGTGAACTGCGCCTCGCTGGGCTGTCCCAACCTGCTGCCTCAGGCGTTCACCGCGGACACGATGGAACCCCTGCTCGATGCCGGCGCGCGCGCCTACGTCAACCATCCGCGCGGTGCCCGCGTCGACAACGGCCGCCTCCACGTCTCCAGCATCTACGCCTGGTTCGCGGCCGACTTCGGCGGCAACGACGCCGGCGTGATCGCGCATCTGCGGCGCTACGCCGACCCGCCGCTGGCGCGGGCGCTGGCCGGCATCACCCGCATCGCCGGCGACGATTACGACTGGGCGCTCAACGACTTGCCCTGAGCCGGCGGTGCCGGGCCGCACGGCGGCGCCGCGCTTGGCTTACGATCCGCCGCGAGCCATCAGGAGCAGTCGTGCAGCCGATCATCTCAGTGCGCGGTCTGAGCAAGACCTACGACACCGGGTTCCAGGCCCTCAAGCACATCGACCTGGACATCCGCCGCGGCGAGATCTTCGCGCTGCTGGGCCCCAACGGCGCCGGCAAGACCACGCTGATCAACATCATCTGCGGCCTGGTGCGGCCGAGTGCCGGCACGGTGCACGCCGACGGCCGCGACATCTTCAGCGACTTCCGCGGTGCGCGCAGCCAGATCGGTCTGGTGCCGCAGGAGCTGTTCACCGACGCCTTCGAGAGCGTGTGGGCGACCGTGAGCTTCAGCCGCGGCCTGTTCGGCAAGCCGCCTGACGCCGCGCACATCGAGAAGGTGCTGCGCGAGCTGTCGCTGTGGGACAAGCGCAGCGCGCGGATCATGTCGCTGTCGGGCGGCATGAAGCGGCGCGTGATGATCGCCAAGGCGCTGTCGCATGAGCCGCAGATCCTGTTCCTCGACGAGCCCACCGCCGGCGTCGATGTCGAGCTGCGCCGCGACATGTGGCGGATGGTCAGGCGCCTGCGCGACAGCGGCGTCACCATCATCCTGACCACGCATTACATCGAGGAGGCCGAGGAGATGGCCGACCGCATCGGCGTGATCAGCAAGGGCGAGCTGATCGTGGTCGAGGACAAGGCGGTGCTGATGCGCAAGCTCGGCAAGAAGCAGCTGACCCTGCAGCTGCAGCAGCCGCTGGAGCGGATTCCCGCGGCACTGGCCGGCGACCCGCTGGAGCTGACCGCCGGTGGCAATGCACTGGTCTACACCTTCGACACCCAGACCGAGCAGACCGGCATCGCCGCGCTGCTGCGCCGGCTCACCGAGCACGGCATCGATTTCAAGGGACTCGAGTCGAGCGAAAGCTCGCTGGAGGAGATTTTTGTCAGTCTGGTGAGTGCCCACCGATGAATCTCCACGCGATCCGCGCGATCTACCGTTTCGAGATGTCGCGCTGGCTGCGCACGCTGACTCAGAGCGTGGCCTCGCCGGTGCTGTCGACCTCGCTGTACTTCGTCGTCTTCGGCGCCGCGATCGGCTCGCGCATGGGCGCGATCGACGGCGTGGCCTACGGCGCCTTCATCATCCCCGGCCTGGTGATGCTGTCGCTGCTGTCGGAAAGCGTGTCCAACGCCTCGTTCGGCATCTACATGCCCAAGTGGTCGGGCACCATCTACGAAGTGCTGTCGGCGCCGGTGTCGCCGCTCGAGATCGTGCTCGGCTACGTCGGCGCGGCGGCGACCAAGTCGGTGCTGCTCGGTCTGCTGATTCTGGCCACCGCGCGCCTGTTCGTGCCCTACGAGATCGCCCATCCGCTGTGGATGGCGGGCTTTCTGGTCCTCACTGCGGTCACCTTCAGCCTGTTCGGCTTCATCATCGGCGTCTGGGCCGACAGCTGGGAGAAGCTGCAGGTGATCCCGCTGATGGTGATCACGCCGCTGACGTTTCTCGGCGGCAGCTTCTACTCGATCGACATGCTGCCCGGCATCTGGCGCCAGATCGCGCTGCTCAATCCGGTCGTCTATCTGATCAGCGGCTTTCGCTGGAGCTTCTATGAAGTCGCCGATGTCGGCGTCGGCGTCAGTCTGGGCATGATCGGGCTGTTTCTGCTGCTGTGCCTGGGCGCGATCAGCTGGATCTTCCGCACCGGCTACAAGATCCGGAACTGAAGCCCAACGCCGGCACGAAAATGCCCCCGCCGCAGGCGGGGGCATCGGTGCAGCCGGAGGCCAGCGCGGTTCAGGGGTTGTCGACGTAGAGGTCGTAGCTGCCCGCGCCCGAGTACGACTTCACCCGCCAGCGGTAGGTGCCGCTGGTGCCGCTGTAGCTGATGTCCTCATTGGAGCTGGTGGTCTCGCCGCGCGCGACGATCGACCAGCTCGTGCCCAGCAGCCCGCTCGACAGCTTCTCCAGATACAGATCGAAGTCGGCGCTGGCCGGGCCGCGCAGCCAGCCCTTGAAGCTGCCGCCCGGGCTCGAAAATCCGTTGCTGCTCGGGTGGTAGGCGGTGCCGCCGCTGGCCAGCGTGCCGCTGGACTTGTCGCAGCCGCTGCACGGCGCGCTGCCGCCGGCGGCGGTGACGGTCACGGTCTGGCTGCTGCTGCCGGTCTGGCTGGTGGTGTCGGTCACCGTCAGCGTGACGCTGTAGCTGCCGCCGGCCGCATACGTGTGCGCCACGGTCGCGCCGCTGCCGCTGCTGCCGTCACCAAAGGTCCAGGCATACGCCGCGATGCCGTGATCGTCGGTCGAGGCCGTGCCGTTGAAGCTGCAGGCCAGATCGGTGCAGCTGGCGCTGAACGCCGCCACCGGCGGGGTGTCGGTCGGGGTCGAGCCCCCGCCAATCGCGCCGACGTACAGCAGCAGGTTGGGCGACGCGCCGTAGGTGCCGGTGATGAAATTGCCGCCCGCGCCGGTGCCGGAAATCTTGTTGGCGCTGGCGTCGGCGACCATCTGGTTGCGCAGCTGCGCCGGCGTCAGTGCCGGATTGGCGCCCAGATACAGCGCGGCGGCACCGGCGACGTGCGGCGAGGCCATCGACGTGCCGTCCATCGACGTCGAGCCGGTGTTGTTGCTGTAGTTCGCCGAGACGATGCCGGAGCCGGGCGCGAACAGATCGAGGCAGGTGCCGCGGTTCGAGTACGAGGCCACCGCGTCGGCATTGGTCGTCGCGCCGACGGTGATCGCCTCCGGCACCTTGTTCGGCGAGCCGCTGCACGCGTCCTGGGTATCGTTGCCGGCGGCCACCGCCATCGTCACGCCGGCCGAGATCGCGGCCTTGACCGCGGTGTCGAGCGCGCTCGAATCACCGCCGCCCAGCGACATGTTCGCCACCGCGGGTTTGACGTGGTTGGCGGTGACCCAGTCGACGCCGGCGATCACGCCGGAGTTCGAGCCGCTGCCCTGGCAGTCGAGCACCCGCACCGCGTGCAGGGTCGCTTTCTTGGCCACCCCGTACTGGGTGCCCGCGGCGGTGCCGGAAACGTGGGTGCCGTGGCCGTTGCAGTCGGTCCACGCGTTCGGGTCGGCGCCGCCCAGCGTGGCAGCGACGAAGTTGCGGCTGGTCGAGACGCGGCCGGTGAACTCGGTGTGGTTCGGGTTGATGCCGGTATCAATCACATACACGTGCACGCCCTGGCCGGCGGCCGCCGGGTAGGTGTACTGGCTGTTCAGCGGCAGGCTGCGCTGGTCGATGCGGTCGATGCCCCAGGTCGCGTTGGACTGCGTGGTCACCGTCCGCATCCGCTGGTCCTGCTCCACCGCCGCCACCGCCGGGTGCAGCGCCAGCAGCGCTGCGGCGGCGTCGGGCAGACGCAGCGCAAAACCGCGCAGCGCATGTTCGTAGACATGGAGCACCTGGCCGCCGAACTGCCCGGCGAGCGTCTGCGCCAGCGTGGCCACATCGAGCGCGGCCAGCGGCGCATCGGCGGGCAGTTTCTTCAGCGTGACGATGTACTGATTCGCGATCGGCTGCGCCGGACCGGTCGCCACCGCCAGGTGGACCGGTGCTGCGGCCAGGCTGCCCGCCTGCGCCGTGGCGCCGCACAATCCCGCCGCCAGTGCCGCAGCGGTCCCGATGATTCTCGAAGCTTTCATTCCCAACGCGCTCCCTCACGAAACGACCGCACCGGTGGGTGCGGTCCGGATGACGCCGCCCGCCGGCGGCACGGCTGAACCCCCAACGTCGTTACCGCATCTGACCGATCCGGCAGCAAGAGCAATGCCAAGCTCGCCGCGCTGCCGGCCCGGCGGATTATGGCGCGCCAATATAAACGCGGGTAAGGCAGCGGCGCTTGTCGCCGCTCAGCCGGGCGGCGGGCCGGCGGCAGCCTCCCAGACGCAGACGGCATTGCGCCCGCTGCGCTTGGCGGCGTACATCGCCTGGTCGGCTCGGCCGAGCGCGGCCTCGACCGGGAGTTCTGCATCGAGCGCGGTGAGGCCAAACGAGGCGGTCACGGTCAGCGATCGGGTGCAGACCTCCAGCGGGGAATCCGCCAGCCGCCGGCGTGCGCGCTCGATCACCGCCAGCGCGCTGGCAGTGTCAGCGTGACGCAGCACGATGACGAATTCCTCGCCTCCGTAGCGGTAAATTGCGTCGTAGCCGCGCAGCACCTCGCGGATCCGGTGGACCACGGTGCGCAGCACGCAGTCCCCAGCGGCATGGCCGTAGGTATCGTTGACGGTCTTGAAGCGGTCCAGATCCAGCATCGCCAGACAGCAGGATTCCACGTCGCGCCGCACCAGCGCGTGCAGCTCATCCAGCCGCTGCAGCAGCTGGCTGCGGGTCAGTGCGCCGGTGAGCGGGTCGATGCCGTACTGGGCGTCCTCCAGCTCGTGCTGCAGCGCGGAAATTGCTTGGCGCATCGCTGCCAGGGCTTCGCACAGCGCGTCGTAGATTGGCACGGTGATCGGCTGCCGGGCGAGATACGCTTGCAGCAGCACCCGCGCGGCATCGTGCATATGCTGGTGTGCGGCACCGATGCGCACAAAGCCCGGATGGTGACGCAGTTCCCGCCCGCCCTCGCCGCT
>JBFHQK010000007.1:0-25760 GCA_041592255.1 Fontimonas sp. | reverse complement strand
TGCGCATCGAGCGGCACTGGAGCCGCTATCGCGACGACAACATCGTGCATGCGATCAACACCGCGCAGGGGCAGCCGGTCCGGGTCGACGAGGAAACCGCGCGCTTCCTCGACTACGCCGCGCAGCTGCATCAACTCAGCGAGGGTCTGTTCGACGTCACCAGCGGCGTGCTGCGGCGGGTCTGGCGCTTCGACGGCTCCGACCGGGTGCCCGACGCGCAGCAGATTGGAGCCGTGCTGCCGCTGGTCGGCTGGCAGCGCGTCGACTGGCGCACGCCCTGGCTGCGCATGCCGGCCGGGATGGAAATCGACTTCGGCGGCATCGGCAAGGAGTACGCCGTCGATCGTGCGCTGGCGCTGCTGGCGGCACAGACACCGCATCCGGTGCTGGTCAACTGCGGCGGCGATCTGGCGGTCAGCGCCCCGCGCGCGGACGGCCGGCCGTGGACGATCGGCATCGAGATCCCCGGCCGCGACCCGCCGCCGGTGGTGAGCCTGCAGCGCGGCGCGATCGCCTCCAGCGGCGATGCGCATCGATTCCTGCTCAAGGACGGGATACGCTACCCGCACGTGCTCGACCCGCGCAGCGGGCGCGCCGTCACCGGCGGGCCGCGCACGGTCACCGTGCGCGCCGCCACCTGTACCGAAGCGGGCGTGCTGTCGACGCTCGCATTGCTGCACGGGCCGCAGGCCGAGAACTGGCTGCAGGCGAACCACGCCGATGCCGCCGTCTGGTGGTGAACCCCCGCGGCAGCCCCCGGTCTACCGCACATGCCAAAGCTCCATTCACAATGAATCGATTCCTCACGTTCGTGCTGGCCGCGCTGACCGCCACCTGCGGCAGCGTCGCGATGGCGCAGCCGGTCCGCACCGCCGAAGTCGAAGCCGAGCTGATCGCCGAGACCACCCACCTGCAGCCCGGCGAGAACTGGATCGCCCTGCGCCTGCGCCCGGAACCCGGCTGGCACGTGTACTGGCGCAATCCCGGTGACTCCGGCATCCCGACACGGCTCGACTGGCGGCTGCCGCCGGGCGTCACCGCCGGCGCCATCCACTGGCCCTACCCGCATCCGGAAACGCTGGGCGAGCTGACCAACTACGGCTACGCCGAGGAAACGCTGCACCTGGTGCCGCTGACGCTGGGGCCCGATGCCGGCAGCGGACCGCTGGTGCTGGCGGCGCAGGCGAGCTGGCTGGCGTGCAAGGACATCTGCATCCCCGGCAAGGCCGATCTGAGCCTGAGCGTGCCGGTGGGAGACCGCGCCACGCCCGACCCGGACTGGGCCGGCGCGTTCGCCACCGCCCGCAGCCAGCTGCCGCAGGCCGCGCGCGACTGGCCCGCGGTGTTCGCCATCGATGGCGACAGCGTCTCGCTGCGCGTCGAGGGCGCACCGCTGGACCACGCGACCCGCGTCGCCTTCTTTCCGTTCGCCAACGACTTGGTCAACCACGCCGCGCCGCAGCGCGTGGATGTCGAGGCGGGCGCCCTGCGTCTGAGCCAGACGCTGAGCCCGTACTTCGTCGAGCCGCCCGCCGCGGTCGAGGGCGTGCTCGTGGTCGAGCGCGACGGCCGGACCCAGGCGTACGAAATCTCCGCAGCACCCGGCGCCGTCGTCGCCGTGCCTGGCGGCCCGCTGCTGCAGGCCGCCCCGCAGCACAGCGCCGCCGACACCGCCGGCGCGCCGCCGCCGGCGTTTGCGCTGGTGCTCGCCTTCGCCCTGCTCGGCGGCCTGATTCTCAACCTGATGCCCTGCGTCTTCCCGGTGCTGTCGCTCAAGGCGCTGGCACTGGTGAAGAACGGCGGCGGCGACGGCGCCGAGCGCCGCCGCCAGACTTACGCCTACACCGCCGGCGTCGTCGCCTCCTGCGTGGCGGTCGCTGCGGCGATGCTGGGCCTGCGCGGCGCCGGCGAAGCGGTCGGCTGGGGCTTTCAGCTGCAGTCGCCGGCATTCGTCGGCCTGATGGCCTACGTGATCTTCGCGCTCGGGCTGTCGCTGTCCGGCGCGGCCCAGTTCGGCCTGGGCCTGATGAATCTCGGCGGCGGGCTGGCGCAGCGCCCCGGCCTGTCCGGTTCGTTCTTCACCGGCGTGCTCGCGGTGGTGGTCGCCAGCCCGTGCACCGCGCCGTTCATGGGCACCGCGCTGGGCTATGCGATGACGCAGCCGGCCTACGTCTCGCTGCTGGTGTTCGCCACCCTCGGACTCGGACTGGCGCTGCCCTTCCTGCTGCTGGGCTGGTTCCCGGCGCTGGCGCGACGGCTGCCGCGCCCGGGCCCGTGGATGGAGCAGTTCAAGCAGTTCATGGCCTTCCCGCTGTACCTGACGGTGGTCTGGCTGCTGTGGGTGCTGGCGCGGCAGACCGACGCGCAGACGGTGGCGCGCGTGATGCTCGGCCTGGTCGCCATCGCCTTCGCGCTCTGGCTGTGGAACCGCAGCGGCCCGCTGGCCGCGACGCTCAAGCTCGGCGCGCTGGCCAGTGCGATCGCCTTGATCTACGTGGCGCCGATGGCCGCCATCGGCACGCCGGCGTCGGCGCACGCCGGCGAGGCCTGGTCGGCGCAGCGCGTCGCCGAGCTGCGCGCCGACGGCCGCACGGTGTTCGTCGACTTCACCGCCGACTGGTGCCTGAGCTGCAAGGTCAACGAACGGGTCGCACTGAAGTCGGAGCGCGTGCAGCGCGCGTTCCAGGAGCGCAACGTCGCGCTGCTGGTCGGCGACTGGACGCGCTCGGATCCGGCGATCACCGCCGAGCTGGCCCGCTTCGGCCGCAATGGCGTGCCGCTGTACCTGGTCTATGTGCGCGGCGGGGAGCCGGTGCTGCTGCCGCAGCTGCTGACGCCGGAGATCGTGATCAACGCGCTCGACTGAGCGCCGGCGCGTGTGCCGGCCAGACGCTCAGCGCGCCGGCTGCGCCGCGGCGGACAGACGACTGCGGCCCCACGGCGCGCAGCCGAGATAGGCCAGCAGCGCGACGGCCAGCGACAGCAGGTAGGGCGTGTCCAGCGCCAGCAGGTGCGCGCCGGCAACATAGACCCCGACGCCGCAGAGCAGCGCGGCATAGGCCGAAGCGGCGCCGCCGACACGCGGCCCCCACAGCGCGAACAGCATGACGACCAGGATGCCGGCCGAGCCCAGGCTCGAGGCCTCGACGACCAGCGCGTAGACGCCCTCGCTGGCCAGCGCCAGCGCGTAGGCGATCAGGCCGAAACCGACCACCGCCCAGCGATTCACGCGCAGGCGCTGCGCCTGCGACAGGCGCGGCAGCAGGGGCAGCACGACGTTGTGCGCGGCCAGCGAGCCCGACACCAGCAGCGCGGAGTCGACCGTCGACAGGATGGCCGAGACCAGCGCCGCGACAAAGATCGCGTACAGCAGCGTCGGCAGCTGTGTCTGCGCCAGCCGCATCAGCACCTGCTCGGGGTGGTCGAGCGCGCCGACGAAGTGCGCGCCGACCAGACCGAGCGCAACCGGTACCAGGCCAACCGCAAGGTAGAGGCCGCCGGCGGCGAGCGTCGCGCGCCGGGCCAGTTGCGGACTGCGGATCGCCAGCACGCGCGCGACCAGTTCCTGCGCGACGATCGAGCCGCAGATCGGCACGGCGAAGGCCTCGACGGTCACCAGCCAGGACTGCTGCGGATCGGCAAGCCCCCACCGCTCGACCGGCAGCGCCACCAACTGCTGGGCGCCGCCGTTGACCATCACCAGCACCCCGACAACGACGATGCCGGCGATCAGCACCAAACCCTGCACCAGATCGGTCATCGCGTCGGCCCACATGCCGCCGCTTGCGGTGTAGAGGATGACCACCGCCGCGGCAAAGGTGATGGCAACGCTCACGCCCAGTTCGGACGAGGCGGCCAGCACCTGGCCGAAGGCGCGGATCTGCGCCGCGGCCCAGAGCAGCGAGGTCGGGATCATGATCAGCGCCGCCACGCGCTCGACGCCGGCGCCGTAGCGGTTGCGGAACAGATCGGCGAGCGTGACGATGCCGCGCCGCCACAACGGCACCGCGAACAGCAGCCCCATCACGACGATACCCAGCGCGTAGCCGAACGGATCGGTGCGCACGCCCGCAAGCCCTTCGGCGTAAGCCTGCCCGGCGGCGCCGATGCAGGTCTCGGCGCCAAACCAGGTGGCGAACACGGTGAACACCGCCAGCCACGGCCCGAGCCTGCGGCCGGCGAGCAGGTAATCCTCCTCGGTGTGCACCCGCCGCGACGCCCAGCCGGCAAACAGCAGCTGCAGGCCGACGTAGCCGAGGATCAACAGCAAAACGAGATTCACGCAGCCCCCGCCGCGAAGATGACTGGCGCAGGCACCGGCGCATCCCGCCGCGAAGCGGGGCCCGGTGACGCACAGCGCCGAAGGCATGATTGTGTCGGATCAGCCGGCGCGCTTGCACCGGCCGTCGTGGCGCGCCGACCGCGCCTGCTATCCTCGCGGCCCGTTTTGCAGGCTGCTCCACCAACATGATCCGACTCGCCCTCCACGGCGGCGCCGGCGATCTCGCCGCCGACCAGACCGACACGCGTGAACAGCGCGCGGCCCTGCGCCGCATCGCCGAGGCGGGCCGCCGCCTGCTGCAGGCGGGCGCGCCCGCGCTCGACGCCGTCGAGCAGATGGTCGTGCTGCTGGAGGAGTGCCCGCTGTTCAATGCCGGCGTCGGCGCCGTGCTCAACCGCGACGGCCTGCCCGAGCTCGACGCCGCGATCATGTCCGGCACCGACCGCGCCTGCGGCGCGGTGACCGGCGTGATGCGCGCAAAAAGCCCGGTGCGCCTGGCGCGGGCAGTGATGGAGCGCTCGCCGCACGTGATGTTCATGGGCACCGGCGCCGATGCGCTCAACCGCGAGCTGGGGCTCGACGAGGTGACGCCGGACTACTTCATCACCGAGCAGCGCTTCCGCCAGCTCAAGGAAGCCCATGCGCGCGGCGTGATCGTGCTCGATCACGACTCGGCATTCGGCACCGTCGGCGCGGTCGCGCGCGATGCCCAGGGCCATCTCGCCGCCGCCACCAGCACCGGCGGGCTGACCAACAAACATCCGGGCCGGGTCGGCGACACGCCGATCATCGGTGCCGGCACCTTCGCCGACGACCGCAGCGCGGCGATTTCCTGCACCGGCACCGGTGAGTGCTTCATCCGCAGCGGCTTCGGCTTCGAGGCGCACGCGCGCATGCGCTACAGCGGCTGGGATCTGGCGCGCGCCTGCAGCGAGGGACTCGACGAGGTGCGCCGGCTCGGCGGCCGCGGCGGCTGCATTGCGATCGACCACCACGGCGAACTCGCGCTGCCGTTCAACTCGCTGGCGATGTACCGCGCCTGGATGGGCGCCGACGGCGCCATCCGCGTCGGCGTCGGACCCGACGATGCGGACTGACCCGTCCGTGCTGGCGGGCGCGCTCCTGGCCCTGCTGCCGCTGGCCGTGGGCGCCGCCGATCTCGACCTGCGTCTCGAGGGCGAGGGGCGCTGGTTCTATCACAGCGACGTCGCCGCCTGGTCGCCGTCGCTGGCCGCCGGCGTCGGGCTGTTCCAGGAATGGCACGCCGGCCGCGAGCGCATCGTCGGCGAGCTGTTCGCGCGCCACGATGTGCGTGACGACGCGCGCAGCCACGCCGACCTGCGCGAGCTGTACTACGCGCAGCTGGGCGAAGACGTGGAGTTCCGCGCCGGCTGGCGGCGCGTGTTCTGGGGCGTGACCGAGTCGCGCCATCTGGTGGACATCGTCAACCAGTCGGACTTCGTCGAGGACCTCGACAACGAGGTCAAGCTCGGCCAGCCGATGATCGATGCGACGTTGATCGGCGACGCCGGCACCGTCGCGCTGTTGCTGATGCCGTATCAGCGCGCGCGCACCTTTCCCGGCGCCGACGGCCATCCGCGACTGCCGTTTCCGGTCGCGCCCGGGGAAGCGCGCTACGCGTCGCAGCGCGGCCAGCACCATCTCGACGCGGCGCTGCGCTTCGAACGCAGCGTCGGCGCCGTCGACCTGGGCCTGAGCTATTTCGACGGCACCGCGCGCGAACCGGAGCTCCTGCCCTGCCTCAAGCGCGGCAGCGGCTACGCCGGCACCGAGCAGCAGGCCAACTGCGATCTGTTCTCCGCCGTGCGCCCGCCGCAGTCGCCGCTGCCCGATGCCGCGGTGGACGCGCTGCAGGCACTCGGCCTGCTGCCGAGCGACGCGCAGATCACCGAGGAGATCCGCGCCGACGTCGAGCGCAACCTGGTGCTGGTGCCGTACTACGAACGCCTGCGCCAGATCGGTATCGACGCGCAGCTGCTCGTCGGTGGCTGGGCCTGGAAGCTTGAAGCCCTGCACCGCGACGCGACCCGGGGCCGCAGCAGCGCGGCCGTCGTCGGCTTCGAATACAGCTTCGCCGCCTTCTTCGACACCGGCTGGGACGTCGGCGTGCTCGCCGAGCTGCTCTACGACGATCGCGACAGCGCGCTCGACGTGCGCTACGACCACGACGCGTTCGTCGGCCTGCGCGTCAGCCTCAACGACATCGCCAGCACGATGCTGCTGGGCGGCATGCTGGTCGACCGCTCCGGGCGCGACCGCGTGTTCCAGCTCGAAGGCAACCGCCGCCTGGGCGACGACTGGCGCGTGAACTTCAAGTGGCGCGACTTCAGCGCCGTGCCGGCCGACAGCCTGGCGGCGTTTCTGGCCGACGAGGACATGCTCAGCGTCAGCGTCGAGCGCTTCTTTTGACGCCGGCGGCGGGTAACACGCCGGGCGGATTCAGCGTCGGCCGCCCCTAGACGCCCAGCGCGGCGCTTTCGATCCCGGCCGCCGGCACGGCGGCAAAGTGCGGCATCGGCCCGGCGAAGCCCTTCAGCGCCAGCGCCGGCCGCGCCTGCAGGCCGTCGCGGCCGCCGAGTTCGGCGGTGCGTGCATCGACGAGGATGTCGCCGGCGGCGGCCTGTTCGCACAGCCGGCTGGCGAGATTCACCGCCGAGCCGACCGCGGTGTATTCGAGCCGCGACGCCGAGCCGATGACCCCGACCGTCACCGTGCCGGTGGCGACGCCGACGCCGATGCCCAGCGGATAGCCGGGCCGGCTCCAGCGCTGTGCCGTGGCGCCGGCGACTGCCCGGATCCGGGCCGCCAGCTCGATGCCGCGGCGGGCGTGGTAGGCCACCGGCAGCGGCGCGCCGACCAGCACCAGGACACCGTCGCCGGCGAAGTCCTTGATCGTGGCGCCGACCGCCGCGACTTCGGCGCCGACCCCGTTGTAGTACTCGCGCAGCACGGCCAGCACCTGGCTCGACGGATGGGCGGCGGCATACGCGGTGAAGCCGCGCAGGTCGCAGGCGACCACGGTGATCTCGCGGCTGGTCTCGGCCATCGCCTGGTCCAGACCGCGCTCGGACACCAGGCGCGCCACCTGCGGCGAGAGGAAGCGCGACATGAACTGCCCGCGCTGACCCTGGAGCACGTGGTAGTGCACGGCACCGACCAGGAACACGATCTCGCCCAGAACCACCGACAGCGCGGCCAGATGCAGCGGCAGCACGAAGCCGGCGACAAAGAAGGGCGCCGCCAGGGCCATCGCGACCACGCGCACCGCCTCGGCGCGGTCGGGCCGGCGGTTGAGCAGCAGCAGGATGCCGGCGAGTCCGGCGAGCATGGCGAAGCTCACCGGCCCCATGAACAGCCAGAAGCCGGCGCCCAGGAACAGCCGCGGCTGGTCGCCGGCGCGGATGAAGTCGCTGGCGCGCAACTCCGGCCAGAGCACGGAAAACAGGCCGTAGAGCACGCCCGCGGCCTGGCCCAGGCGCAGCACGCGGTCGCCGGCGCGGGTGTCCATGTCGGGCGGCACCGGGACGGTGCGGCGCACGCGCAGGATCCATTCGAGCAGGCACACGGTCGACAATGTCTCGGGCAGCGCAAGCGCACCGGCGAGACCGGGCGGCAGCGCATGCCGCGCCATGATGACCACGTTGAAATAGATGGACAGGCCCATGAACGCCAGCCCGGCGGCCAGCGCGCGCGAGGCCGGCGACTGGCGGTCCGCCGAGACGAAGGCGATGCCCATGCCCAGGGCGATCAGCGACACCAGGATGTAGGCCATCAGGCCCGCGCCATCGCCCGCCGCCAAGGCCGCGTTCATGGCTGTTTCGGATCCTGCTCGAACAGCTGCTCCAGCTCGCGCGCCGCCTCCTGGCTGCTCTGCAGCAGCGAGGTCTCATCGTGC
Organism: Fontimonas sp.; assembly: GCA_041592255.1. GTDB lineage: Bacteria > Pseudomonadota > Gammaproteobacteria > Nevskiales > Nevskiaceae > Solimonas. The sequence goes on along the minus strand of JBFHQK010000007.1, from coordinate 17,562 downwards.
GCAATCGCCTGCTGGCGCCGCAGCAGCGCCTCGTCGTGGCGGCGGAAGGTGTCGACGGTCTGCCGCGCGCTGTCCTGGGCGTCGCCCAGCGCGACCAGGATCTCGCGCGACATCTCCAGTGACGAGAAGAAGCTGCGGCGCACGACCTGCCGGACGCCCAGGTCCATCAGCCGCAGCGCGTGCAGGCGGTTGAGCGCGACCGCGAAGATGCGCAGCTGCGGGAAATGGCGGCGCACGACGCCCGCCACATGCAGCGACACCTCGACGTCGGGAATCGTCAGCACGAACAGCCGCGCCTTGTCCGCGCGCGCCGCGCGCAGCAGGTCGATGCGCCCGGCGTCGCCGTAGAAGATCTTGTTGCCGAAGCGGCGGACGAAATCGACCTGCTCCGAATTTTTGTCCAGCACCGTGAAGGGAATGTGCTTGACGCGCAGAATGCGCGCGACGATCTGCCCGAACGGACCAAAGCCGGCGATGACCACGCCGCCTTCCGGCGCGTCGATGGCGTCGTAGGGACGCGGCTTCTCCTTGGGCATCCAGCGGCTCTGCAGCGCATAGAGCGCCGGTGTGGCGGCCATCGACAGCGCCACCACCAGCACCAGCAGCGACGACAGCTGCGCGCTCATCACGCCGGCGGCGACGGCGGCGCTGAACAGCACGAACGCGAACTCGCCGCCCTGCGGCAACGCGCTGACGTAGGCACGCAGCGATCGCGGCGGCAGGCGCGCCAGACGGCCCAGCGCCCACAGCACGGCCATCTTGATCACCATCAGGCCCAGCGCCAGCCCGACGACCTGCACCGGCTGCGACACCATCAGTCCGAGGTCCGCCGACATGCCCACGGCGATGAAGAACAGCCCCAGCAGCATGCCCTTGAACGGCTCGATGTCGGCCTGCAGTTCATGGCGATATTCGGACTCGGACAGCAGCACGCCGGCCAGAAACGCGCCCAGCGACATCGACATTCCCACCGCCTGCATCGACAGCGCGGTCGCGATCACGATCAGCAGCGCCGCCGCGGTGAACAGCTCGCGCGTCTCGGAAGAGGCGATCGCGCGCATCACCGGGTTGACGGCGTAGCGCCCGGCGAGGAAGACCACGGCGAACATCGCCAGCGCCTTGAGCGTGGCATCCCACTGCGGCCCTTCGTCGCCGGCGGCAAACGGCGCCAGCAGCGGGATCACCGCCAGCAGCGGGATCACCGCGAGATCCTGGAACAGCAGCGTCGCAAACGCCGCGCGCCCATGCTGGCTGCTCAGCTCCTTGCGTTCGGCCAGCATCTGCAGCACCAGGGCGGTCGACGACATCGCCAGGCCGAAGCCCGCGACCAGCGCCGAGCGCCCGTCGAGGCCCAGCAGTAGCCCGAGCATCAGCAGCAGCGCCGCGGTCACCAGCACCTGCGCACCGCCGAGTCCGAACACCATCCGGCGCAGCGTCCACAGGCGGCTCGGCTGCAGCTCGAGGCCGACGATGAACAGCAGCAGCACGACGCCGAACTCGGCGAACGCGAGCACCTCGTGGACCTCACCGATCAGCCCGAAGCCGCTGGGGCCGATGAGCGTACCGGCGGCGATATAGCCCAGCACGCTGCCCAGGCCCAGGCGCCGGAACAGCGGCACGAACAGGACCGCGGCAGCGAGGAAGAGGGCGATGTCAGCCAGCATCAGCGGGTTCCGGCGGCCTCAGGCGGTCAACAACGAGTGATTAAACAGCGGCATGCGCACTTGTTCTAAGAGTTTGCTTGAACACATTGCCCGATTCGCCGACAATCGCGTCGTTCGATTTTCTCCACACTTATACTGAACTTGCGGCTGTTGGTCACACATGGACGAGCAAAGCAAGTCCGATCGCATCTTACAACTCGTGCGGCAGCTCGGCGTCCTGCGGCCCAAGGATCTCGCCCCCCACGGCATCCAGGCCGAATACCTGCGCCGGCTGTGTGATCGCGGCCTGCTGCAGAAGCTCGGACGCGGCAGCTACGTGGCCGCCGGCTCCGCGCTGTCGGCCAGCCTCGCGCTCGCGATCGTGGCGCGGGCGGTGCCCAACGGCGTGATCTGCCTGCAGTCGGCGCTGGCGTTTCACGGACTGGCCGCGTTCGACATCCGCGAGATCAACGTCGCCATCGAGCGCCGTGCGGCAAAGCCGCGCATCGATTTTCCCGATGTCCGCATCGCCCGGCTCGGCGGCTCCGCCTTTACCGAGGGCGTCGAGACCCATGTGCTCGAGCACGTGCCGGTGCAGATCTATACGCTCGAAAAAACCCTCGCCGACCTGTTCAAGTTCCGCAACAAGATCGGCCCGCACCTTGCCGTCGACGCCCTGCGCGCCGCGCTGGCGCAGCGCGACATCGACCTGCGCCGGCTGTGGCACTACGCGCGCCTGTGCCGGGTCGAGCGGGTGATGAAACCCTACGTCGATGCCCTGCTGCCGAGCTGAGTCCGCCCTCGCCCCACCCCACATCCCATGCGCACGATCGCCTGCCTGCTGCTGCTGATGCCCGCCGTCGCCGCCGCCCAGCACGCCGCGCCGCCCACTGTCACCGGGCCGGAAACGCCCCCCACCGATGCGCCGAGCGCGCCGGTCCTGCAGGCGGCGGCGCGCTCCGCGGGCAACGCCTTCGACAATCTGCGCCGCGAGGCCGATGCGTTCACGCTGGTCAGCGTCAACCGCGGACTGTCGTTCCACCGCCCGATGTACATGATGCCGCTGACCTGGGGTAGCGATTACTCCAGCGAGAACAGCGAGGTGCTGTTCCAGATCAGCCTCAAGCAGCGCCTGTTCAACCGCAACCTGTTCTTTGCCTACAACCAGAAATCCTTCTGGCAGCTCTATAACGGCGCGGCGTCGCGGCCGTTTCGCGAGACCAACTACAACCCCGAGCTGTTCTACCGCTGGAAACCGCGCTGGGCGCACGCACCGGGACTGGGCTTCGACTTCAGCCTCGACCACGAATCCAACGGCGAGGAGCTCCCCGCCTCGCGCAGCTGGAACCGCCTGATCGGCGCGACCTACTATGAAACCGACCAGCGCCTGGTCCACCTGCGGTTGTGGTATCGCCTGCCGGAAGACGATGACCGCGCCGCCGACGACCCCAAGCGCGACGACAACCCCGACATCGAGCGTTACTACGGCTACGGCGAACTGCGCGTCCAGCAGAAGCTGTTCGGCGACGCCAAGCACCTCGCCGCGCTGATGCTGCGCGGCAATCCGGCCACCGGCAAGGGCGCGACCGAGCTGCGCTACAGCGCCCCGTTCTCCGACTATGCGTTCTGGAGCCTCTACCTGTGGAGCGGCTACGGCGAAAGCCTGGCCGACTACAACCGCTACAGCACGCGGCTCGGCTTCGGCTTCATGCTGGCGCGCTGAGGCGTTGCGCCCCGCGCGCAGCGGCACCGCGCAGGCCATCCAGACGCCGCACCAATGCAAACGGGCGCCCGAAGGCGCCCGTTTGTGACCACCACCGCGGCGGCGTGACTTAGGCCGCGGCTTCCGTCGTCGCGGCGGCCGCCGGGGCGGCGCGATCCACCAGTTCAACGTAGGCCATCGGCGCATCGTCACCGGCGCGGAACCCGCACTTGAGGATGCGCAGGTAGCCACCCGGACGCGCCTTGTAGCGCGGACCCAGCTCGGTAAACAGCTTCTGCACCGCGTCGCGGTCGCGCAGACGGTCGAACGCAAGGCGGCGGTTGGCCACCGAGTCGTCCTTGGCGCGCGTGATCAGCGGCTCGGCGAACCGGCGCAGTTCCTTGGCCTTGGGCAGCGTGGTTTTGATCAGCTCGTGCTTGAGCAGGGCCACCGTAATGGCCTGCATCGTCGCCTTGCGATGGGCGCTGGTACGGCCGAACGTGCGGCCTGCAATCTTGTGACGCATGGCTTATCTTTCCTTCAAATTCGCGTCAGGCCGAGACCTTCGGCGACGACCAGTTGTCGAGCTTCATGCCGAGTTCGAGTTCGTGCGCCTTGAGGGCTTCCTTGATCTCGTTGAGCGACTTCTTGCCCAGATTCGGCGTCTTCATCAGCTCCATCTCGGTGCGCTGCACCAGATCGCCGATGTAATAAATGTTTTCGGCCTTCAGGCAGTTGGCCGAGCGCACCGTCAGCTCCAGATCGTCGATCGGGCGGAACAGGATCGGCGACAGTTCCTTCTTGCCAGGAGCCGCGGCGGCCTGCGCAGCCTCGGCTTCCAGATCGACGAACACGCCGAGCTGGTCGCGCAGGATGCGCGCCGACAGACGCACCGCTTCGGCGGCGTCCACGCTGCCGTTGGTGTCGACGTCGAGGATCAGCTTGTCGAGGTCGGTGCGCTGGGCCACGCGCGCGCGTTCGACGCTGTAGCTGACGCGACGCACCGGGCTGTACGACGCATCGAGCTTGAGCACGCCGATGCCGCGAGCCTCTTCCTCACGCACCGCGCTGACCGCCGGCACGTAGCCACGGCCGCGCGTCACCTTGAGCGTCATGTTGAGCTTGCCACCGGTCAGGTGCGCGAGCACCAGATCCGGATTGACGATCTCGACGTCATGATCGAGCGCGATGTCGCCGGCGGTGACCACGCCCTTGCCCGACTTCTCCAGGCGCAGCGTGGCTTCCTCGCGCGCATGCAGGCGCACGGCGATGTTCTTGATGTTGAGCAGGATGTCGAGCACGTCTTCCTGCACGCCTTCGACCGCGCTGTACTCGTGCACCACGCCTTCGATCTGCACCTCGGTGATCGCGGCACCGGGGATCGACGACAGCAGGATGCGCCGCAGGGCGTTGCCCAGGGTGTGCCCGAAGCCGCGCTCCATGGGCTCGAGCGTGACGCGCGCACGGTTGGGCGAGAGGGTCTCGACCTCGATCTGACGCGGCTTGAGCAGGTCGGCAACTACGTTCTGCATTGATTACCTCGCTAGAAGCGATAAGTACAAAGTTGCCGGATTCGATCGCGCAGGGCGCGCCACCGAATCCGGCAATGCCGGCGCCGCCGCAATCGGCGGCGCCCGCGATTACTTCGAGTACAACTCGACGACGAGCGCCTCGTTGATGTCCGGCAGGATCTGATCGCGGGTCGGCACCGACTTGAAGGTACCCTTCAGACCCTTTTCATCGACCTCGACCCAGTCCGGCAGACCGATCTGCGCGGCGATCGACAGCGCCTCGGCAATGCGCGACTGCTGGCGCGCGCCTTCGCGGATCGACACCACGTCGCCGACCTGGACCTGATACGACGGGATGTTGACCGGCTTGCCGTTGACCAGCACGCCCTTGTGGCCGACCAGCTGGCGGGCCTCGGCGCGGGTGCGCGAAAAGCCCATGCGGTAGACGGCGTTGTCGAGCCGCGACTCGAGCAGCTGCAGCAGGATGACGCCAGTCGAACCCTTCTTCTGCGCCGCCTTCTTGTAATAGTTCAGGAACTGGCGCTCGAGCACACCGTACATCTGCTTGAGCTTCTGCTTCTCACGCAGCTGCAGCGCGTATTCCGACAGGCGGGTCTTCGCGGCGCCATGCTGACCCGGACGGGTCTCCATGTTGCACTTGCTGTCGATCGCGCGCGTGCGCGCCTTGTGGAGGAGGTCGCTGCCGGCGCGGCGCGAGAGCTTGCACTTGGGACCGATATAACGTGCCATGTTTCCTTGCTCCCCTTACACGCGGCGACGCTTGGGCGGACGGCAGCCGTTATGGGGAAGCGGCGTGACATCCGTGATGTTCGTGATCTTGAAACCGGCGGCATTGAGCGCGCGCACCGCGGATTCGCGGCCCGGGCCGGGGCCCTTGACGAGCACTTCAACGTTCTTCACGCCGTGTTCCGCAGCCGCCTGGGCGGCCTTGTCCGCGGCAACCTGCGCCGCAAACGGCGTCGACTTGCGCGAGCCCTTGAAGCCAGCGGCACCGGCGGTGCTCCAGGACAGGGTGTTGCCCTGGCGGTCGGTGATCATGATGATCGTGTTGTTGAAGGAGGCATGAATATGCGCCACCGCATCGGTGACGTTCTTCTTGACCTTCTTGCGCTTCGCCGCGGCGGCGGTGCTCGGGTTAGCCATAGATGTATCCGGGGATCCTGGTTACGCTTTCTTCTTGCCGGCGATCGACGCGCGGCGAGGGCCCTTGCGGGTGCGGGCATTGGTGCGGGTGCGCTGGCCGCGCACCGGCAGGCCACGGCGGTGACGCTGGCCGCGGTAGCAGCCGAGGTCGACCAGGCGCTTGATGCTCATCGACACCTCACGGCGCAGATCGCCCTCGACCACGAACTTTCCGACTTCGGTACGCAGCTTTTCCAGCTCGCCTTCAGTCAGGCTGCGGATCTGCACCGACGGGTTGATGCCCGCGGCTTCGCAGATCTTCTTCGCGCGCGTGGCGCCAATGCCATAGATCGCCCTGAGGGCGATGACGGTGTGCTTGCGATCCGGGATGTTAACGCCCGCGATACGTGCCATGGTGAAAACCTCGACTTAAACCCGCGCGGAAAAGCCGGGCATTGTAGTGAAACTTTCGGAATCGATCAAATCGAACATCTTTTGCCATCCCTGGCGCGGCTGTGCACCTGCGGCGCTCGCGGACGGCCTTCCCTGCCGTGCCGTAACGCGCCGTGCGCGACCCCTGCGGGCCAACGCCGGTGCAACAAATCAGCCTTGCCGCTGCTTGTGGCGCGGGTCGCTGCAGAGCACGCGAACCACTCCGTTGCGGCGAACCACCTTGCAGTTCCGGCACATCTTCTTCACGGAAGCACGGACTTTCATTGCTGCGACCTCTTGAGGTAATCGGGAGCGGCGCAGGGCTTATCGGCCCGGCGTGCCCCCCAGCGTCTTCAGATTGGCCTTCTTCAGCAGGCCTTCGTACTGGTGCGACATCAGGTGCGCCTGCAACTGCGCCATGAAGTCCATCACCACAACCACGGTAATCAGCAGCGAGGTGCCGCCGAAGTAGAACGGGATGCTCGGCACAAACGACCGCAGCATTTCAGGTGCCAGGCACACCGCCAGGATGTAGATCGAGCCGATCACCGTCAGGCGCGTCAGCACCTGGTCGATGTAGCGTGCCGTCATCGCACCCGGGCGCACGCCCGGCACGAACGCGCCCGACTTCTTCAGATTGTCCGCGGTCTCGCGGGAATCGAACACCAGCGCGGTGTAGAAGAAGCAGAAGAACACGATCAGCAGGCCGTAGATCAGCGTGTACAGCGGCTGGCCGGGCGACAGCGCATTGGACACGCGCTGCAGCACGCCGCCCTGGCTCTCGTCGCCGAAGAACTGCACCAGCGACGCCGGGAACAGGATGATCGACGAGGCGAAGATCGGCGGAATCACGCCCGACATGTTGATCTTCAGCGGCAGGTGCTGGGTCTGCGCGGCAAACACCTTGCGACCCTGCTGCCGCCGCGCATGGTGCACCGGAATGCGCCGCTGCGCGCGTTCGACGTAGACCACACCCCAGGTCACCAGCACCACCAGCAGCAGCACCAGCAGTACGGTGAACGCGCTGATCGATCCCTCGCTGACCAGCTGCGCCGTCGACGCCATCGCGCGCGGGAACCCGGCGACAATGCCGGCGAAGATGATCATCGAGATGCCGTTGCCGATGCCGCGCTCGGTGATCTGCTCACCCAGCCACATCAGGAACATCGTGCCGGTGACCAGGCTCACGGTCGCCGTGAACAGGAACGCAAAGCCCGGCGAGATCGCCACGCCGGAGCGCTGCAGCGCCAGCGCCGCGCCGAACGACTGGAAGATCGCCAACGCCAGCGTGCCGTAGCGCGTGTACTTGGTGATCTGGCGCCGACCGGCCTCGCCTTCCTTCTTCAGCTCCTTGAGCTGCGGCACCACGGCGGTCATCAGCTGCACGATGATGCTCGCCGAGATGTACGGCATCACGCCCAGCGCAAAGATCGACAGGCGCTCGAGCGCGCCGCCCGAGAACATGTTGAACATGTCCAGGATCGTGCCGCGGCTCTGCCCGAACAGCGCCGCCAGCTGCTGCGGGTCGATGCCCGGAACCGGAATGTAGCTGCCGATGCGGAACACGATGATGGCGCCCAGCAGAAACAGCAGGCGGTTCTTGACTTCGCCTACCTTGCTGAGGTCCGGCATCATCGAGCCGGCCGGCATTCCTGGTGTCTTTGCCATCGCTGGTCTGTCTAGTAGTGAGCGTAGGGGCCGCTGCCGGCCCCGTCGATGCCCCGGACGTCAGTCAATACTGCCGCCGGCGGCCGTCACCGCCTCACGCGCGCCCTTGGTCACCAGCACGCCCTTGAGCGCGACCTTGCGAGTCAGCTCGCCGGACTTGATGACCTTTGCGGTCAGCGCGTTGGCCGAGATCACGCCTTCGGCCTTGAGCGTCGCCAGGTCGATCTCGCCGGCCTTCATCTTCTCGATTTCGGACAGGCGCACTTCGGCGGTCAGGCCGGCGAGCGGCGAGTTGAAGCCGCGCTTGGGCAGACGGCGCTGAATCGGCATCTGGCCGCCTTCAAAGCCGAGCTTGTTGTAGCCGCCCTTGCGGGCGTGCTGACCCTTGTGACCGCGGCCGGCGGTCTTGCCCAGACCGGAGCCGATGCCACGGCCCACGCGCACCTTGGCGGTCTTGGCGCCCTTGGCAGGCTTGATGTCGTTGAGTTTCATGTGTTCGGTTCTCGGTTCCCGCGCGCCGGATGCCGGCGACTCAGACTTCTTCGACCTTGAGCAGGTACGAGGCTTTACGCACCATGCCCATGTTTTCCGGCGTCGCGGCAACGACGACGGTCTGGTGCATGCGGCGCAGGCCGAGGCCATGCACGCAGTCCTTGTGCGACTGCAGCTTCTTGGCGAGGCTGCGCACGAGGGTGATCTTGATCTGCTTGCTGTCCGCCATGGTCGTTATCCCAGGATCTCTTCGATCGTCTTGCCGCGCTTGGCAGCAACTTCGGAGGGCACGTTCAGGCCGGTGAGCGCGTCCATCGTCGCGCGCACCAGGTTGATCGGGTTGCGCGAGCCGAAGGCCTTGGCCAGCACGTTCTGCACGCCGGCAACCTCGAACACGGCGCGCATGGCGCCGCCGGCGATCACGCCGGTACCGTCGGAAGCCGGACGCAGGAACACCTTCGAGGCGCCGTGGCGGCCCCAGATCTCGTGCTGCAGGGTCAGCCCCTTGAGCGGCACGGTGACCATGCTCTTGCGCGCCTGTTCCATCGCCTTGGCGATCGCCTGCGGCACTTCGCGCGCCTTGCCGTAGCCGAAGCCGACGCGACCGGCGCCGTCACCCACCACCGTCAGCGCGGTGAAGGCGAACTGCTTGCCGCCCTTGACCGTCTTCGACACGCGGTTGACGGTGACCAGCTTCTCCTTAAGCTCGTTGCCGGACTGCGCGTCGTCGTAGCTCATCTGCTGTGCCATGTTTTAGAACTCCAGGCCGGCTTCACGCGCGGCATCCGCCAGCGCCTTGACGCGGCCGTGAAACTGAAATCCGCTGCGGTCAAAGGCCACCTTGGTGATGCCCTTTGCCTTAGCCCGTTCGGCGATCGCGGCGCCGATCTTCTTCGCCGCCTCGACGTTGCCGGTGGCGGACAGGCCAGCGGCCAGGTCCTTCTCCAGCGTCGATGCGGACACCACCGTCTGGCCGGCGTCGGGCGCGATGATCTGCGCGTAGATGTGCTGCGGCGTGCGATGCACCGCCAGACGATGCGCGCCGAGTTCGCGGATGTGGGCGCGCGTGCGGCGGGCGCGGCGCAGACGGGTAAGCTTCTTGTCTTTCATGGCGGTTCTCGACTACTTCTTCTTCGCTTCCTTCAGCACGACCTTCTCGGTCGAGTAGCGCACGCCCTTGCCCTTATACGGCTCAGGCGGACGGAAGCCGCGGATGTCCGCTGCAACCTGGCCGACCATCTTCTTGTCGGCGCCCTTGACGATGATCTCGGTCTGGCTCGGCGTTTCCACCGTGATGCCTTCCGGAATCGGATATTCGACCGGGTGCGAGAAGCCGAGGCTCAGATTGAGCTTCTTGCCCGCCGCGGCGGCGCGGTAGCCGACGCCGACGAGGTTGAGCTTCTTCTCATAGCCCTTGGACACGCCGACCACGGCGTTGGCCAGGATCGCGCGGGTCGTGCCCGCCGCCATTCCGTTCGCCTTGATCGACTCGGCGCTGATCGTCGCAACGTTGCCGTTGACGTCGATCGTCACGGCCGGCGGAATCGCCACCGTGATGCTCGCCTTGGCGCCCTTGACCGTGAGCTGGCCGTTGGTCGCGCTGATCTGCACACCCGCCGGCAGCTGAACCGGCATTTTTCCTACGCGGGACATGTCCAGTCTCTCCTTAGGCGACGATGCACAGGACTTCGCCGCCCTGGCCCGCCGCGCGCGCCTTGCGGTCGCTGACGACGCCGGTGGGCGTCGACACGATGGCCACGCCCAGGCCGCCGAGCACCTTGGGCAGCTCGTCCTTGCCCTTGTACACACGCAGCGCCGGGCGCGACACGCGCTCGATGCGCTCGATCACCGGCTTGCCCTCGAAGTACTTCAGGGTCAGCGTCAGCGTCTTCTTGGCGCCGTCGGCGATGACGCTGTAGTCGGCGATATAGCCTTCGTCCTTCAGCACGGAGGCGATCGCCTCCTTGACCTTCGAGGACGGCGAAACAACCTGCTTCTTGCGGGCCTGCTGGCCGTTGCGGATGCGCGTCAGGAAGTCGGCGATGGGATCAGTCATGCTCATATTCGCTACACCTCTTACCAGCTCGCCAGCTTGAGGCCGGGGATCTCGCCGCGCATGGCGGCTTCACGCAGCTTGTTGCGGCCCAGCTTGAACTTGCGATACACGCCACGCGGGCGGCCCGTGAGTTCGCAGCGCGTACGCTGCCGCGCCTTGCTCGAGTCGCGGGGCAGCTTCTGCAACGCGATGACGGCGGCATCCTTCTCTTCCGCCGAGGCGGTGGTGCTCGAGATCGTCGTCTTGAGCTTCGCGCGCTTCTTGGCGTAGCGGTTGGCGAGGCGGACGCGGTTCTTCTCGCGTTCGATCATGCTGGTCTTGGCCATGGGCGAGCTGCCTTACTTGCGGAACGGGAAGCGGAAGGCCTCGAGCAGCGCTTGGCCTTGCTCGTCGGTCTTTGCCGTCGTGGTGATGGTGATGTTCATGCCGCGCAGCGCATCGACCTTGTCGTACTCGATCTCAGGGAAGATGATCTGCTCGGTGATGCCGAAGTTGAAGTTGCCGCGGCCGTCGAAGCCGCGCGCCGGAATGCCGCGGAAGTCGCGGATACGCGGCAGCGCGACGGCGATCAGGCGCTCGAGGAACTCGTACATCCGCTCGCGGCGCAGCGTCACCTTGACGCCAACCGGATAGTTCTCGCGGATCTTGAAGCCCGCCACGGCGATACGCGACTTGGTCACGATCGGCTTCTGGCCGGAGATCGCGGTCATTTCGGCAACGGCGTGCTCGATGATCTTGCGATCACTGGTGGCTTCGCCGACGCCCATGTTGAGCGTGATCTTGGTGATGCGCGGGACTTCCATTGCGCTCAGGCCCAGCTTGGTGCGGAGCTCGGAGGCAATCTTGTCGCGATACAGGGTCTGCAGATTGGCTGTCATGGTCGACTACCCTTACCCGTCCACCAGGTCCTGGCTGGACTTGAATACACGCACCTTGCGGCGCTGTTCGCCTTCGCCCTCGACCTTGAAGCCGACACGGTCGCCCTTGCCGGTCTTCGCGTTCCAGAGCATCACGTTCGACACGTCGATCGGCATTTCCTTCTCGACGATGCCGCCGGAGACGCCGGCGTTCGGATTCGGCCGCTGGTGCTTCTTGGCGACGTTGACGCCTTCGACGACCAGCTTGCCGTTGGCGAGGACCTGCGACACCTTGCCGCGGCGCCCCTTGTCCTTGCCGGTGATGACGACGATCTCGTCGCCCTTACGAATCTTGTTCATGGATGAGCTCTTGCCAAACGGTGCTACAGCACTTCCGGAGCCAGCGACACGATCTTCATGAAGCGCTCGCGCAGCTCGCGCGTCACCGGTCCGAAGATACGCGTGCCCAGCGGCTCAAGCTTGCTCGACACCAGAACGGCGGCGTTCGAGTCGAAGCGGATCACCGAACCGTCGGCGCGCTTGATCGGGAACTTGGTGCGCACGACAACGGCGTCGTGCACCTCGCCCTTCTTGACCTTGCCGCGCGGGATCGCGTCCTTGACCGTGACCTTGATCAGGTCGCCCACGCCGGCATAGCGACGATAGGTCGAGCCCTTGACCTGGATCACCTGCACCAGGCGCGCGCCGCTGTTGTCGGCGGCGACGAGAAAGGATTCCTGCTGAATCATGGCGTCAGGCTCCGGCGTTCTGCTGCTGCAGCGCGCTCGCCTTTTCCAGCACCTCGACCAGGCAGAAATGCTTGGTCGCGGACAGCGGACGCGTCTCGACGATGGCGACCACGTCGCCCTCGGCGCACTCGTTGTTCTCGTCATGCGCGCGCAGCTTCGTCGACCGGCGCAGCATCTTGCCGTAGAGCGGGTGACGCTCACGACGCTCGACCAGCACGGTGATGGTCTTGTCGCCCTTGTTGCTGACGACGCGGCCGACGATCCGGCGCTGAATCTTGTTTTCTGTCTGTTCGCTCATCACGCCTTCACCTGCTGAGCCATGACGGTCTTCAAGCGCGCGATGTTCTTGCGCGCGTTGCGGACCAGATGGGGTTTTCCGCCCTGGCCGGTGGCCGCCTGCATGCGCAGATTGAACTGCTCCTTGCGCAGCGCCTCCAGCTCGGCATTGAGCTCGGCGGCACTCTTGCCGCGGAGCGACTTAATGTATTCCTGGCCCTTCATTACAGGAGCTCCATCACATGATCGTCCGGTTGACGAACGTGGTCTTGACCGGCAGCTTCGCCGCCGCGAGGCGGAAGGCCTCCCGCGCGGTGTTCTCGTCGACCCCTTCCATCTCGTACAGGACCTTGCCCGGCTGAACCTTGGCGACCCAGTACTCAACGTTACCCTTGCCCGAGCCCATGCGGACTTCGAGCGGCTTCTTGGTCACCGGAACGTCCGGAAAAATGCGGATCCAGACCTTGCCGCCGCGCTTGATGTAGCGCGTGATGACGCGACGTGCGGCCTCGATCTGGCGCGCCGTGATACGGCCGCGCTCGGTGGTCTTCAGGCCCCACTCGCCGAAGCTGACCTTGTTGCCGGTCAGCGCCAGGCCAGTGTTCGTGCCTTTGCGTTGCTTGCGAAATTTTGTGCGCTTGGGCTGCAGCATTGCAGTCTTCTCCCGTCTTAGGCCGTCACGGCCTCGGCGGCTTCATCCTTACGATCACCGCGACGGTCGGCTTCGAAGACCTCACCAGTGAACACCCACACCTTGACGCCGATGACGCCATAGGTCGTCTTCGCTTCACCCACCGCGTAGTCGACCTTCGCGCGCAGCGTATGCAGCGGCACGCGACCTTCGCGATACCACTCGGTACGCGCGATCTCGGCGCCGTTGAGGCGGCCGCTGACCTGAATCTTGATGCCGCCGGCGCCGATGCGCATCGCGTTCTGCACCGCGCGCTTCATCGCACGGCGGAACATGATGCGACGCTCGAGCTGCTGCGCGACCGAATCCGCGATCAGCTTGGCGTCGAGCTCGGGCTTGCGGATCTCTTCGACCGACAGGTGCACCGAGTCCGCCTTGAGGCCGATGATCTTCGAGACCTCCTGCTTCAGCTTCTCGATGTCCTCGCCCTTCTTGCCGATGACAATGCCGGGACGCGCAGTGTGGATCGTGACGCGCGCGGACTTTGCCGGACGGTCGATCTGGATGCGCGACACCGACGCCTGAGCGAGCTTCTTGACCAAGAACTCGCGTACCGCCATGTCCTTGAGCAGCGTCTCGCCGTATGCGCCGCGTTCGGCGTACCAGTTCGACGTCCACTTGGTGGTGACGCCGAGGCGAAAACCGTTCGGATTGACTTTGTGACCCATGGTTCTCTCTTGTGAGTCCGACGCGCCGACGGCCTAGTGGCCGTCCGACACCCTGATCGTGATGTGGCTGGTGGGCTTGACGATGCGGTCGGCGCGCCCCTTCGCGCGCGGCATGATGCGCTTGAGCACCGGGCCCTGATCGATGTAGATCTCCTGGACCTTGAGCTCATCGACGTCGGCGCCGTGGTTGTTCTCGGCGTTGGCGATGGCCGACTCGAGCACCTTGCGAATCACCCCGGCGGGCTTGCGGGTCGAGAACTTGAGGATGTTCAGCGCCTCATCGACCTTCTTGCCGCGGACCAGGTCCGCCACCGCGCGCGCCTTCTTCGGCGACAGGCGAACGAATTTCAGTACGGCTTGCGTATGCATGGCAGACCTCACTTCGTCGCTTTGTCGGCCGCGTGACCCTTGAAGGTCCGCGTCGGCGCAAATTCGCCGAGCTTGTGGCCAACCATGTTGTCGGTGATGAACACCGGCATGTGCTGCTTGCCGTTGTGCACCTGGATGGTGAGCCCGACGAAGTCCGGCGTGATCATCGAACGGCGGGACCAGGTCTTGATCGGCTTCTTCACCCGCTGCGACGACATGTCCTCCACCTTCTTCGCCAGGTGGTGGTCGACGAACGGGCCTTTCTTGACGGAACGCGGCATGGCCTAGTCCTTACTTCTTCGAGTGGCGGCTGCGCACGATGAACTTCTGCGTGCGCTTGTTGTTGCGGGTCTTCAGACCCTTGGTCTGCTGACCCCAGGGCGTGACCGGATGCGGGTTGCCCTGTCCGGAGCGGCCTTCACCGCCACCGTGCGGATGGTCAACCGGGTTCATCACCACGCCACGCACCGTCGGACGGATGCCCTGCCAGCGCTTCGCACCCGCCTTGCCGTATTGGCGCAGGTTGTGCTCGTTGTTGCTGACTTCGCCGATCGCGGCGCGGCACTCGGACAGCACCTTGCGCATCTCGCCCGAACGCAGGCGCAGCGTGGCGTATTCGCCTTCACGGGCGACCAGCTGCACCGCGGCACCGGCCGAACGCGCGATCTGCGCGCCCTTGCCCGGACGCAGCTCGACGCAGTGAATCGTCGAACCCAGCGGGATGTTGCGCAGCGGCAGCACGTTGCCGGGCTTGATCGGCGCGTCGAAACCGGACTGCAGCGTGTCGCCCTCGGCGACGCCGCGCGGCGCGATCACGTAGCGGCGCTCGCCGTCGGCGTAGCACAGCAGCGCGATATGCGCGGAACGGTTCGGGTCATACTCGACGCGCTCAACCTTGGCCGGAATGCCGTCCTTGTTGCGCTTGAAGTCGATGACACGGTAGTGCTGCTTGTGACCGCCGCCCTTGTGGCGCGTGGTCATGTGGCCGTTGTTGTTGCGTCCGCCCGTGGAGCTCTTCTTCTCCAGCAGCGGCGCGTGCGGCTCACCCTTCCACAGACCCGGCGTAACGACGCGAACCTGGTGCCGTGCACCCGGCGACGTCGGCTTCATCTTGACCAATGGCATAGCCGTGTCCTCTTAGTTCGCGCCGCCAGCCAGGAAATCGATTTCCTGACCCTGCGCCAGCGTCACGTACGCTTTCTTCCAGTCCGAGCGCTTGCCTTCGAAACGGCCGAAGCGCTTCGTCTTGCCCTTCACGTTCAAGGTGCGAACGTCCTCGACCTTGACATTGAAGAGCTGCTCGACCGCCTGCTTGATCTCCGGCTTCTCCGCGTCGCGGAGCACCTTGAACACCGCGGTGTTGGCCTTCTCGGCCACGCGCGAGCCCTTTTCGGAGATGACCGGCCCGAGGATCACCTGATGCAGGCGATCGGCCGCTGTCTTGTACTTGCTCATTGCAGCCAGGCCTCCAGCTTCTTGACCGCGCCGGCCGTCATCAGCACTTTCTTGTGGCTGAGCAGCACGACGGGATTGATCGCCTCGACGTCGCAGACCGCCACATGCGGGATGTTGCGCGCGGACAGGAACAGGTTCTGATCCACCTCGCCGGTGACAATCAGGATGTCGTTGGCCGCCATCGCCTGCAGCTGCGCCAGCAGACTCTTGGTCTTGGGCGCGTCGACGGTGAAGGACTCGACGACGATCAGGTGATTCTGACGGCGCAGCTCGGCGACGATCGAGCGGATCGCGCCACGGTACATCTTGCGGTTGACCTTCTGCGAGAAGTCACGCGGCACGGCCGCGAAGGTCTTGCCGCCGCCGCGCCACAGCGGCGAGCGGATCGAGCCCGCGCGCGCGCGGCCCGTGCCCTTCTGCTTCCACGGCTTCTTGCCGCCGCCGGAGACCATCGCCTTGCTCTTCTGCGCCTTGGTGCCGGCGCGACCGCCCGCCAGGTACGCCGTGACGACCTGGTGAATCAGGGGTTCGTTGTACTCGACCCCGAAGAGTGCGTCAGAGACGCTGAGCTTTGCGGTGCTGTTATGCAGTTCAATATCCATTGCCGTTTTTCCCCAGTGAGCCTTACGCCTTCACCGTGGGGCGCACGATGACATCGCCATTCGTCGCGCCCGGCACCGCGCCTTTCACCAGAAGGAGATTGCGCGCGGTATCGATCTTGACCAAGTCAAGATTCAATGCGGTCACACGGTCAGAGCCCATGTGGCCGGCCATCTTTTTGCCCTTGAACACGCGACCGGGGCTCTGGCGCTGGCCGATCGAGCCCGGGCTGCGGTGCGAGAGCGAGTTGCCGTGCGTCGCACGCCCACCGCCGAAGCCGTGGCGCTTGATCACACCGGCATAACCCTTGCCCTTGGAGACACCGGTGACGTCAACGGCCTTCACGCCGTCGAACGCGTCAACCTTGATCTCCGCACCGGTCTGCAGGTCGCCGCCCTCGCTGTCATCGAGGCGGATTTCCCACAGTCCGCGACCGGCGCTGACGCCGGTCTTCTTGAAATGTCCTGCCTGCGCCTTGTTGAGGCGGCTCGGCTTGACTTCACCGACGGTCACCTGGACCGCACGGTAGCCGTCGTTCTCCACGGTCTTGACCTGAGTGACGCGGTTGGGCGTGCACTCGATAACGGTCACCGGAATGGCAGCACCAGCGTCAGTGAAGACGCGGGTCATGCCGGCCTTGCGGCCCACGATTGCGATCGTCATGTCGCGTTCTCCTTAATTCAGCGAGATCTGGACTTCGACGCCCGCAGGCAGGTCCAGCTTGGAGAGCGCGTCCACGGTCTTTTCCGTGGGATCGACGATCTGCATGAGCCGCTTGTGCGTGCGGATTTCGTACTGGTCACGCGCATCCTTGTCGGCGTGCGGCGACACCAGGACCGTGAAACGTTCCTTGCGGGTGGGCAGCGGGATCGGCCCGCGCACGACGGCACCGGTGCGCTTCGCGGTTTCGACGATCTCCCGAGCCGACTTGTCAATCAAGCGGTGGTCGAACGCCTTGAGCCGGATGCGGATAGATTGGCTTGTCGCGGCCATGCTGTGTCTTCCGGATTAAAGAGCGTGGAACAAAAGGGGCGCGAATTTTATTCGCGCCCCTGCTAAAAGTAAAGATAAATCTTAGGCGAGAATCTTGGTGACGACGCCGGCGCCGACGGTGCGGCCGCCTTCGCGGATCGCGAAGCGGACGCCTTCTTCCATCGCGATCGGGCTGATCAGCTCAACCGTCATCTGCACGTTGTCGCCCGGCATCACCATTTCCTGACCAAACTCGATCGAGCCGGTCACGTCCGTCG
>JBFHQK010000006.1:0-25792 GCA_041592255.1 Fontimonas sp. | reverse complement strand
TGGTGGTGTGCACCACCACCGCGCTCGTGATCCTGATCACCGGCGTCTGGAATCGCGGTCCGGTGGTGAGCTGGGACACGCCACCGGCCCTGGTCGAGCACGCGCCCGGCCAGTGGGCGCCGCCAGCCTATGCGCTGGCGGAAACCGCCGGCGCCGGCCTGAGCGCCGGCGATCAGGTGTTCATCGTGGTCGAGACCGCGCACGCCGCGCGCGTCAAGCTGTTTGGCACTGTCGTTGCCCGTGACGCGCAGCGCAGCATCGAGTGGCGCACGCTGGCGGCGCCGTCAGCGCCGCGCATCGTCGAGCCGGGCGTGTTTGCCGACTATCCGGGCTCGACGCTGACGGCCAAGGCCTTCGACTCGGTGCACGCAGGCCTGGGCCAGTGGATGGTCACGTTCGCGGTGTGGGCGTTCGCGATCTCGACGATGATCACCTGGAGCTACTACGGCGAGCAGGGCGTGGTGTTTCTCGCCGGCACCCGCTGGGTCGTCCCCTACCGGCTGCTGTGGTGCGCGTTGATCTTCGTGACCTGCCTGGGCTTCATCCGCACCGATGCCGAACTCGACACGCTCAGCACGGTTGCGCTCGGCTTCATGCTCGCGATCAACCTGCCGACCATGCTGATCCTCGGTTTCCGGGCGATGCGTGCCTATCACGACTACTTCGCGCGCCTCGAACGCGGCGAACTGGGCCGGACGCGGCCGCTCGACGGTGCAACCGGAAACGGCGTCGCGCCGTAACCCACCACCGACATGACCCTGCTGCCCAGTCCCGTTCACCGCCAGCCGCAGCGCATCGGCGTGCTCCTCGTCAATCTGGGCACGCCCGATGCGCCAACAGCGCCGGCGATCCGCCGCTATCTGCGCGAATTCCTCAGCGACCGGCGCGTCGTCGATCTGCCGCGCGCACTGTGGTGGCCGATCCTGCACGCGTTCGTGCTGCCCTTGCGGCCGCGCCGGCTGGCGCACGCCTACGCCAGTGTGTGGACCGCGTCCGGCTCGCCGCTGCTCGCGATCGGCCGCGAGCAGCAGGCGGCACTGCAGCAGCGGCTCGGCACCGAGATGCCGGTGGCACTGGCGATGCGCTACGGCACGCCCTCCATCGCCACCGCGCTGCAGGCGCTGTCGGCCGCGGGCGCGCGCAAGCTACTGGTGCTGCCGCTGTATCCGCAGTATTCGGCCACCACCACGGCCTCGGTGCTCGATGCGGTGTTCGCGGCGTTCAGCCGCACGCGCTGGCTGCCGGAACTGCGCTCGATCAACAGCTACCACGACGATGCCGGATACATCGACGCGCTGGCCGCCAGCGTACGCCGCCACTGGGACCACCACGGTCGCGGCGAACACCTGCTGATGTCGTTTCACTCGATCCCGCTGCGCTACTTCACCGCCGGCGACCCCTATTACTGCTTCTGCCAGAAAACCGCGCGCCTGCTCGCCGAGCGGCTGCAGCTGGAGGACGGCGCATGGAGCGTCAGCTTCCAGTCGCGCGTCGGCCGCGCGCGCTGGCTGTCGCCGTACAGCGACCTGCGCATCGTCGAACTGGCGCAGCGCGGCATCCGCCGCCTCGACGTGATCTGTCCCGGCTTTGCCGCCGACTGCCTGGAGACGCTCGAGGAAATCGCACTGCGCTACGGCGAGCAGTTCCGCAGCGCCGGCGGCGAGGCGCTGCGCTATATCCCGGCGCTCAACGCCGATGCCGCGCACGTCGACGCGCTGGCCGCGCTGATCGAACGGCATACGCGCGGCTGGGCCGCCGAGCCCGACTCCGCGGCGGCGCTGCTGGCGCGCGAGCAGCGCGCCGCCGCGCGGGCGCTCGAACTCAAGGTCTGAATCACCGCGCTACCGCCGCCCGCGGTCGCGAACACTCCGGGACAGAAAAAGCAAAAGCCCCCGCGGCGACGCCGCGGGGGCTTTTTTGCAGGATCCCGCCGCTGAGGACTACCGGTCGGCGGTGGTGCGCACTTCCGCGCGACGGTTCAGGGCACGACCGTCGCTGGTGTCGTTGCCCGCCACCGGCTTGGATTCACCGTAGGAGGTGCTGTCGATGCGGTCCGCCGCCACGCCCTTGCGCAGCAAATGCTGCTTGACTGCATTGGCACGACGCTCGCCCAGACCCATGTTGTAGCCGTCGGTGCCGACCCAGTCGGTATGGCCGTCGATCTTGACCTTCAGGTTCGGGTACTGCTGCGCCAGATCGTTGATCAGCGTCGCCGCGCTGTCGAGCATCTCCTGCGCATAGCCGGTCAGATCGGACTTGTCGAAGGCAAAGTGCACATCCTCGAAGCGCCGCTCGGAGCCTTCGCCGATGACCCGGAACCCCTTGCCGCCGTTGCCGATCGGGCAGCCGCGCTTGTCGACGGCCAGGCCACGGCCGGTCGCCGGGCACAGATCCTGATCGTCGAGCACGCCGTCACCGTCGCTGTCCACGGCAACCGGGCAGCCCTTGGCGTCGACCGGAGTCCCCTTGGGCGTGCCCGGGCACAAATCGGCGTCGTCGAACACGCCGTCGCCATCGCTGTCCATGCCCAGCGCCGGCTCCGCCAGCGCCGGCTTGGGGCCCAGCGCCACCACCAGGCCGATCCGCGCGACCGGTTCCTGCAGGTCGCCGACGCCCGGCAGGTCGGTGTCGACCCAGCGATAGCGCACATCGGCGCGCAGGCCGATGTCGCCGCTGCCGATATCGAAGTACTTGAAGAAGCCGACGCCGAAATCGGCGAACGGATCGGTGGAGCTCCCGGTGCCGCTCTTCAGATCGGTCTGGATGCCGCCGACCCCAAGGCCCACGTACGGCGAAAAGCGCCGGTCGCGTGAATAGAAGAACAGACCATCGACCTTGCCGCCGTACTCGCGCCAGGTGTTGCCCGCGGCGGCCTGCTTGTCGAACTGGCTGTAGAACGCGCCAAACTCGAGCCCCCAGTGCGCATTCAGGCTCTTGCCGGCACCGAAGAAGTAACCCTCACCACTGTCCGAGTTGCGGTTCTGGTCCTGGAAAATGTGACTGTAT
The DNA here is from genome assembly GCA_041592255.1 of Fontimonas sp. Classification (GTDB taxonomy): domain Bacteria; phylum Pseudomonadota; class Gammaproteobacteria; order Nevskiales; family Nevskiaceae; genus Solimonas. Next base: position 22,786 of record JBFHQK010000006.1, on the reverse strand, counting down.
CCGCCCGTGACGTACGGCCGCATTTCGTCCACCGCCAACGCCGGCAGCGCGGTCGCCGCCAAGACCAGCGCAAGACCCGCGCGGTGCTTATTCTTCATCACTTAGTCTCCAACCTGTTGGAACGCTGAAAGCTTCGCCTCGGGCCGGCACCGGCGCGGCGCTATCATGTACACGCGTCGGGTTGCGGTGCGCGAACAAGAAATGTATCCCCCATTCTTGTGCCCTTGTGACGGACGCATCCCGCCCGGCGCAGCGCCGAGCATTCTGCACTGCCGCCCCCTGGTTTTCCACCTGCACGCTGCTAGGAGCTGTGACCTTGACCGAGTTCCTGACCGAGTACGGTTTGTTTTTCGCCAAGACCGTGACCCTGACGGCCGCCGTGCTGGTTGCCATTGCCGCCATTGCCACCGCGATCCGCGAGCAGGGTGCGCACCGCAGCCAGGATCGCCTCGACGTCAACGATCTCGGCGAACGCTTCCGGCAGCTGGCCGACCATGTGCGCGACGCGCTGCTGCCGGACGCCGAGCGCAAGCGCCTGCACAAGCAGCGCCGCAAGGAAGCCAAGGCGCGGCGCAAGGGACACCCCGCCGAGCCGCGCGGGCGCGTGTTCGTGCTCAACTTCCGCGGCGATCTGCATGCCCACGCCGTCGATGCGCTGCGCGAAGAGATCAGCACGGTGCTGCAGGTCGCCGACAAGGGCGACGAAGTGCTGCTGCGACTGGAAAGCGAAGGCGGTCTGGTGCACGCCTATGGCCTCGCCGCCTCGCAGCTGGCCCGCTTCAAGCCGCGGGGGATCACCCTGACGGTGGCGGTCGACAAGGTCGCCGCCAGCGGCGGTTACCTGATGGCCTGCGTCGCCGACCGTATCATTGCCGCGCCCTTCGCTGTCGTCGGCTCCATCGGCGTCATCGCCCAGCTGCCGAACTTCAACCGCCTGCTCAAGCGCCTCGACGTCGATTACGAACTGCACACTGCCGGCGAGTTCAAGCGCACGCTGACACTGTTTGGCGAAAACTCCGACGAGGCGCGCGCCAAGTTCCGCGAGGAACTCGAAGAGACGCACGCGCTGTTCAAGCTGTTCGTCGCCGAGCACCGTCCGCAGCTGGATCTGGCGCGCGTGTCCACCGGCGAGCACTGGTTTGGCACCCGCGCGCTGGAGCTGAAGCTGATCGACACGCTGCAGACCAGCGACGACTACCTGCTGCAGCGCGTGGATCAGGCCGAGCTCGTCGAGCTGCGCTTCCACCGCCACAAGCCCCTGGCGGACCGCCTCGCGCACGGCCTGGTCGGCCTGGGCCATGGCATCCGCCGCGGCCTGCAGGAGCCGGTCCGCTGGCGTTGACGCCGCAGACCGCTACCATTGCAGCGACTGCACACCACGGAGCGCCATCGCATGATGAGGATTGCCAGCCGCAGCTTCCGCCACAACGGTCGCATTCCCGGCCGCTGCGCCTTTGCCGTCAAGGATCCGACCGGCCATGTCCGCCTCGCCGACAACCGCAATCCGCAGCTGCGCTGGTCGGGCGCACCGGCAGGCACGCGCAGCTTCGTGCTGACCTGCATCGACGCCGATGCGCCGACGCGGCCCGACGACGTCAATCAGGCGGGCCGCGAAGTTCCGGCCGACCTGCCGCGCGCCGCGTTCGTGCACTGGCTGATGGTCGACATCCCCGCCACCGTGACCGAGATCGCCGAGGGCGCCTGTTCGCAGGGGGTGACCGCCCGCGGCAAGTCCGCGCCGGCCGGCCCCGCCGGTGCGCACCAGGGGCTCAACGACTACACCGGCTGGTTCCAGGGTGATACCGCCATGAACGGCCGCTATCTCGGCTACGACGGTCCGTGCCCGCCGTGGAACGATGCGCGCGTGCACCGTTACACGTTTGAAGTGCTCGCCACCGATCTCGAGCGCTGCCCGGTCGGCGAGGCGTTCACGCTGGCCGAGCTGCGCACCGCGCTCGACGGCCACGTGCTCGCGCGCGCCGCACTCAGCGGCCGCTACAGCCTCAACCCGCGGATCGCGCTGCGCTAGAACCCCTGAAACTCGGCGGCGGTCGCGCGGTCTTAGCGCGGCTGCCGCATGGGCAGACCCGATTCAACAAGGAAACCGATGTCAAGAGAACTCGCCGTGAAGATCTTCGCACCGTTGGCCGTGTCTGCCTCGGTACTCGCTGCCGCGTTCATCATGTCCGGCGCCCCTCCGGCGGCGCACGCCGACATTCCGCTGGCGGTGCCGACCCAGCAGGGCCTGCCGTCGCTGTCGCCGATGCTCAAGCAGGTCATGCCCGGTGTCGTCAACATTTCCGTCACCGGCGAGGCCAAGGTGCAGAACCCCTTCGGCCCGTTCATGGACGACCCGTTCTTCCGGCGCTTCTTCGGCGTGCCCGAGATGCCGCAGGAACGCGAGTTCCAGTCGGTCGGCTCCGGCGTCGTCGTCGACTCCGAGAAGGGCTACGTGCTGACCAACAACCACGTCGTCGAGCAGGCCTCGAAGATCAAGGTGCGCCTCAACGATGATCGCGAGTTCGACGCCACCCTGGTCGGCCGCGATCCCGACACCGACATCGCGGTGCTCAAGGTTGACGCGCAAAAGCTGGTCGCCGTGAGCATGGGCAATTCCGACATCCTCGAAGTCGGCGACTTTGTCGTCGCCATCGGCTCGCCGTTCAACCTGCGGCAGACCGTCACCAGCGGCATCGTCAGCGCGCTCGGTCGCACCGGCGTGAGCAACGGCTACGGCGACTTCATTCAGACCGACGCCTCGATCAACCCCGGTAACTCCGGTGGCGCGCTGGTCAATCTGCGCGGCGAGCTGGTTGGCATCCCGTCGATGATCTACTCGCGCTCCGGCGGCAACATCGGCATCGGCTTTGCGATTCCGGTGAACACCGCCAAGGGCATCATGGCCCAGCTGATCGAACACGGTGAAGTCCAGCGCGGCCGCATCGGCATCACCGGACAGGATCTGACCCCGGATCTCGCCAAGGCCTTCGGCCTCAGCGACACGCGCGGCGCCGTGGTCACCCGCGTGCTGCCAAAGTCGCCCGCCGACAAGGCTGGCGTGCAGCCCGAGGACATCATCCTCGAAGCCAACGGCAAGCCGATCGAAAGCTTCCTGCAGCTGCGCAACGTCGTCGGCCTGCTGCGGGTCGGCGAGAAGGTCGAACTCAAGGTGCTGCGCGACGGCAAGCCGAAGAAGATCAATGTCGTCGTCGGCAAGGACGACGAAGCCGCCTCGGCGGGCGAGGATCTGCATCCACGCCTGGCCGGCGCCACCTTTGCCCCGGTCGACGACAGCGTCCGCGGCAACGCCGGCGTCGACCGCGGCATCGTCGTGCAGAACATCCAGCCCGGCTCGCCGGCGGCGCGCTCCGGCCTGCAGCAGGGTGACATCATCCTCTCGGTCAATCGCAAGGCGGTGACGACGATGGACGAGTTCCGTGGCCTGGCCAAGGGCAAGGGCCAGCTGCTGCTCCACATCCGCCGCGGCCAGGGCGCCCTGTTCCTGCTGCTCTGACCCCGCCGACGTGATCCCGCTTGCGACGAGAAGCGCCGGCGCTGCCGGCGCTTCTCGTCTGCGCACTTGAAACTTGCCCCCCGACGCTCGAAACTGCCGCGCATGATTGACGCCGAAGTCCAGCAGCTTGAGGAACGCATCCAGCGCCTGCTGGCCGCATACCGGCAGACGCGCCTGGAGCACAAGCGCGCCCTGCAGGAGCGCGACCGCCTGCTGGCGCTCAATGCGGAGCTGCGCCGGCGCATCGAGGGCATCGTCGACCGCGTGCGCTCGCTCGAATCGGAGCAGCAGGCGTGAGCCGCCAGAAGCCGGCCGAGGAGCCCCTGAGCGTGACCGTGCGCATCATGGGCAAGGAGTACAGCGTGATGTGCCCGCCGGATGAGCACGAAGCGCTGGTCAAGTCGGCCGACTATCTCAACGAGCGCATGACCAGCATCCGTCGCCGCGGCAAGGCTCTGGGCACCGAAAAGATCGCCGTGATGGCGGCGCTCAACATCGCCCGCGAGCTGCTCGAAATCAAGGGCGTCGACGGCGTCGCCAGCGCCAGCCCCGAAGCGGTGCAGCGCCTGCGCCAGCTCTCGCTGGACATCGATTCGACGCTGTCGCTGGAGTGACGCGGGACGCGAGCACAGGCGCGCGCGGGCCGATGGACGGCGCCGCGTTCGGCGCCGCGTCCCGGCGCCACGATGGTATCCTTGCTGCGTGTCTCCTGCGGTGTCCGACATCTGTCTGGAACCCCTTGAGCCTATTTGCAAACCCCGGGAGCCCCAACCGTGCCGGGCGTGCAGGCCCACCTTGCAGTGGGAAGCCCGATGGCGTGGCGCAGCACCCACTTGAGACTTCGTCTCAAGGTCGATGACCGGATGACGGCACAGGCGGGAGACACCTTGGATCACAAACGCGCGCTGCGCCGCGAACTGCGGTTGCGGCGCGTTTCCGTTTCCAAGGGCGCGCGCCTGCGCGCCGCGCGGCGCGCGCTGGCGGTACTGCAGCGCACGCGCGACTGGCGCCGCGCCCGGCACGTGGCGGCGTATCTGGCCTGGGGCAGCGAGCTACCGACGGCGCCGCTGATTGAACGGGCCTGGGCCCAGGGCAAGCGCGTCTACGTGCCGCGCGTCGCCCGCACCGGCGTCATGCGCTTCGTCGAACTGCAGCGCGGCGCCGCACTGCGCCGCAACCGCTACGGCATTGCCGAACCGGCGGCGCGCGGGCGCCACCGGCCGCTGCAGCGCCTCGACCTGCTGCTGGCGCCGCTGCTGGGATTCGATGCGCAGGGCTTCCGCCTCGGCACCGGCGGCGGCTATTACGACCGCTGGCTCTCGCGCCGGCTGCCGGGCCGGCCGCTGTGCCTGGGCTGGGCCCTGGCGATCCAGCAAGTACCCGCCGTGCCGCGCGATCCCTGGGATCAGCGGCTCGACGGCATCGTCACTGAAAGAGGACTGAGATGGCCTATTGGCTGATGAAATCCGAGCCCGACTGCTTCTCGATCGACGACTTGGCGCAGCGGCCGAATCAGATCGAGGGCTGGGATGGCGTGCGCAACTACCAGGTGCGCAACATGTTCCGCGACCAGATGAAGGAAGGCGACCAGGCCTTCTTCTACCATTCCAGCTGCGCCGAACCCGGCATCGTCGGCATCATGACCATCGCCTCGGCCGCGTATCCCGATCCGACCCAGTTCGATCCGCAGGCCGATCACTACGATCCGAAGTCGACGCGCGAGGACCCGCGCTGGCTGCAGGTCGACGTGCGCTTCGCGCGCAAGCTCGAACGACCGGTGACGCTGGCGATGCTGCGCGCGCACGAAGCCCAGCTCAAGGGCCTGGTGGTGCTGGCGCCGGGCACCCGGCTGTCGGTGACCCCGGTGCGCGCGGAGCACTGGACCTACATCCTGAACCTCGCCGCCTGACGCGGCCGCGCCCGCGTGCGCGATCAGCCTCCGTCAGTGCCCAGGAACAGCTGGTAGGCCGGATTGTCGCTTTCCTCCGCGTACTCGTAACCCAGCGCGTCGAGCGAGCGGCGGCATTCGGCCCATTCCTTCTTCGGCACCTGCAGGCCGCACAGCACGCGGCCGTAGGCGGCGCCGTGGTTGCGGTAATGGAACAGCGAGATGTTCCAGCGCGAGCCGATCGCGTTGAGAAAGTCGATCGCCGCGCCGGGGCGTTCCGGGAACTCGAAACGGAACAGCCGCTCGTGGGCCAGTCCGGGGCAGCGGCCGCCGACCATGAAGCGCACATGCACTTTGGCCATCTCGTTGCCGGTCATGTCCACCACCGCATAGCCGCTGTCGCGCAAGTCCTGCAACACCGCCTCGCGCTGCTCCGGACCGTCGCTGAGCTTGATGCCGACGAACACGTGCGCGGCATTGGCGGACGCATAGCGGTAATTGAACTCGGTGATCACGCGCCGGCCGATCTGCCGCAGGAAGCGCTTGAACGCACCCAGCTGCTCGGGAATCGTCACCGCCAGCAGCATCTCCGCGTCGTCGCCGAGTTCGGCGCGTTCAGCGATGTGCCGCAGGCGGTCGAAGTTGAGGTTGGAGCCGGACACGATCGCCGCCAGCGTCTGGCCGCTGGCGCCGTGCTCGTGCACCCAGCGCTTGAGTCCGGCCACTGCCAGCGCGCCGGCCGGCTCGGGCAGCGAGCGGTTCTCATAGAACACGTCGCGCGTCGCCGCGCAGATTTCGTCGACGCTGACCAGCACGCAGCCGTCGACCAGCGGCCGCGCCACGCGGAAGTTCTCCTCGCCGATCTGCCGCACGGCGACGCCGTCGGCAAACAGCCCCACCTGCGGCAGCACGACACGCCGGCCGGCGCGCATCGCCGCCTCGAAACAGTTCGAATCCACCGGCTCGACCGCGATCACGCGGGTCCGCGGCCGCACCGCCTTGATCCAGGCGGCCACGCCGGCGAGCAGACCGCCGCCGCCGACCGGCACAAACACCGCGTCCAGATCGCCGCACTGCTCAAGCAGCTCGCGACCGATCGTGCCCTGCCCGGCGATCACGTCCGGATCGTCGTAGGGATGCACCATCGTCATGCCCTTCTCGACCGCCAGGGCCAGCGCATGCTCACGCGCATCGTCGTAAGCGTCGCCGTGCAGGATGGCCTTGCCGCCGAGCGCCCGCACCGACTCGACCTTGAGCTGCGGCGTGGTCCGCGGCATCACGATCCAGGCGCTGAGCCCGAGCTTCCGCGCCGCCAGCGCCACGCCCTGCGCGTGGTTGCCCGCCGAGGCGGTGATCACGCCGCGCGCGCGCTCCGCCGCGCTGAGCTGGGCGATGCGGTTGTAGGCGCCGCGCAGCTTGAACGAATGCACCGCCTGCGTGTCCTCGCGCTTGAGCAACACGCGGTTGCCGAGGCGCTGCGACAGCTTGGGCGCGTCCTCGAGGGCCGAAACGGTGGCGACATCGTAGACGCGCGCCGCCTCGATGCGGGCGCGGTAGCCGTCAAGCAGCCGCGAAAGGTCTTGGGCCGTCTTGGCCCGGGAAGTGCGATTCACTGGGGACGTGTCGTGGGTGAGCTTGCGGGCGTGATGCCATATCATACCGCGCACTTTTCACCTCCCAGTCGCCCCTCCCCGCATGTCCCAGCGTATTGCCTTCCTCGGCGGCGGCAACATGGCAGCCAGTCTGATTGGCGGCCTGCTCGCGGCCGGACGGCCGGCCACGAGCCTGAGCGTCGCCGAAATCGGCGCCGAGCGCCGCGCCTGGCTGAGCCGCGAGTTCGGCGTCAGCGTGTCGGCGACGGCCGAGGCCGCCGTGGCTGGCGCCGCCGCCGTGGTGCTCGCGGTCAAGCCCCAGCAGATGCAGGCCGCGCTGGCGGGCCTGCGCCTTGCGCCCGGCACGGTGGTGGTGTCGATCGCCGCGGGCATCCGCCTCGACAGCCTGCGCCGCTGGCTGGGCGAGAACCTGCATTGCGTGCGCTGCATGCCCAACACACCGGCACTGCTGCGCGCCGGCATCACCGGCCTGTACGCAGCGCCGGACACGCCAGCCAGCGCGCGTGATCTGGCGGCGGAGATCCTCGGTGCCGCCGGCGACTGCGTCTGGCTGGAGTCCGAGACGCAGATCGACGCCGTCACCGCGCTGTCGGGCTCGGGCCCGGCCTATTACTTTCTGCTCACCGAAGCCTTGCGCGTCGCCGGCGTCGCGCTGGGCCTGGCGCCCGACACCGCGGCGCGCCTGGCGCGCCAGACCTTCATCGGCTCGGCGCGCATGGCCGAGGGCGATGTCGACGTTGCCGAGCTGCGCGCGCGGGTGACCTCGAAGGGGGGCACCACCGAAGCCGCGGTGGCGGTATTGGAAGACAACGGACTGCGCCGTCTGTTCGCAGACGCCCTGGCCGCCGCGGCGCGCCGCGGCGCGGAACTGGGCGAGAGGCTGGATCGGGAGACCTGATGGGCGCCAACGCTTCAAATGCGATGCTGTTTCTGGTCACGACGCTGCTGGATCTGGCGCTGTGGGCCTTCATGCTGCGCATCGTGCTGCAATGGGTGCGCGCCGACTTCTACAACCCGATCTCGCAGCTGATCTGGCAGGCGACACGCTATCCAACCGACTGGATGCGCCCGTTCCTTCCCACCCTGCGCAACCTCAACAGCGCCGCGGCGCTGGTCGTGCTCGCGCTCGCGCTGATCTACGTCTACACCGTCGTCGGCATCCTCGGCTTCAGCGTCGGCCTGCTGTCGGCGCTGTGGTTCGCCACGCTCAAGGTCGTGGTGCTCACGGTCAATCTCTATACCTTCACCATCTTCATCCAGGCGATCCTGTCGTGGCTGGGCCCCGGCGTGAACAACCCGGCCAGCAACATTCTCTGGAGCATGAACGAGCCGCTGCTGCGCCCGGTGCGCCGCATCGTCCCCCCGCTATCGGGCCTGGACCTGTCGCCGCTGATCGCGATCCTGCTGCTGCAGGTGCTCAACCGCCTGCTGCCGCTGCCCGGCGCATTCCGCTAGTGCGCGCGGGAGTCGGTCGATGAACGCGGGTTTTGCCGCCGATTCCGTCGGGCTGGTCGCAGCCCGGCGCGTGGCGATCACCCAGGCGCTGGCGCTCGACTGCGGGCGCACGCTGCCGCAGCACGAGCTGATGGTCGAGACCTACGGCACGCTCAATGCCGCACGCAGCAATGCCGTGCTGATCTGCCATGCGCTGTCCGGTGACCACCATGCCGCCGGCTATACCCACGCCGACGAGCGCAAACCGGGCTGGTGGGACAGCTGCATCGGCCCCGGCAAGCCGATTGACACCCGCCGCTTCTATGTCGTCTCGCTGAACAATCTCGGCGGCTGCAAGGGCTCGACCGGCCCCAATACTCTCAACCCGGACACTGGCACACCTTACGGCCCCGACTTCCCGCTGCTGACCGTGCGCGACTGGGTGCGCTCGCAGGCCCTGCTGGCCGACGCCCTGGGCATCGAGCGCTGGGCCGCGGTGATCGGCGGCAGCCTGGGCGGCATGCAGGTGATGCAGTGGGCCATCGATCTGCCGCAGCGCGTCGGCCATGCGCTGGTGATCGCCGCCGCGCCCAAGCTGTCGGCCCAGAACATCGCCTTCAACGAGATCGCGCGGCAGGCGATCCTGTCCGATCCGAACTTCCACGGCGGCCGCTTCTACGACCACGGCGTGGTGCCGACACACGGGCTCAAGCTCGCGCGCATGCTCGGCCACATCACCTACCTGTCCGATGAGGCGATGCGCGCGAAGTTCGGCCGGCTGCAGCGCGTAAACCAGTTCAGCTTCAACTTCGAGGTCGAGTTCGAGGTCGAAAGCTACCTGCGCTATCAGGGCCAGTCCTTCGTCGAGCGCTTTGATGCCAACACCTACCTGCTGATGACCAAGGCGCTGGACTATTTTGATCCGGCGCGCGAGTACGGCGACGACCTGGCCGCCGCGTTTGCGCGCGCGCAGGCGCGCTTCCTGGTCGTGGCGTTCACCAGCGACTGGCGCTTCTCGCCGGCGCGCTCGCGCGAGATCGTCAAGGCTCTGGTCCGTGCCGGGCGCGACGTCTCCTATGCGCTGATTGACTCGCAACTCGGACACGACGACTTCCTGATGCCGATCCCGCAGTACCACGAGGTGCTGCGCGGCTATCTCGACCGCGTCGCGCGCGAGGCCGGCACATGAGCGCGTCGCTGCTGCAGCTGCGCCCCGACCTTGCCGTGATCTGCGACTGGATCCGCCCGGGCGCGCGGATTCTCGACCTCGGCTGCGGCGACGGCACGCTGCTTGCGCATCTGGCCGCACACCAGAACGTCACCGGCTACGGTCTGGAGATCGATGCCGGCAAAGTCGCGCGCTGCGTCGCCGCCGGCGTCAACGTGATCCAGGCCGACCTCGACGACGGCCTGCGCGATTTCGACACCGGCTCGTTCGACTACGTCGTCATGACCCAGGCGCTGCAGGCGCTGCAGCGGCCCGACGACGCGATTGCCGAAATCCTGCGCGTCGGCCGCGTCGGCATCGTCACCTTCCCCAACTTCGGGCATTGGCGCGTCCGCACCGCGCTGGCCGCCGGCCGCATGCCGGTGACGCCGAGCCTGCCGGATCGCTGGTACGATTCCCCCAACATCCACCTGTGCACCGTGGCCGATTTCGAAGCGCTGTGCGCCGAACGCGGCTGGCGGGTGCTCAGCCGCCGCCTGCTCGACCGCTCGCACCGGGAGGGCGCGCGCATCGGCATCGCCCCCAACCTGTTCTGCGAGCTTGCGCTGTACATGCTGCAGTCACCGGAGCGCGTGAAATGAGAGCACTGGCGGCGCTGTTGCTGGCACTGTGCGCATCCGCGGCGAACGCGGAACAGTTCGTCGACGCCGGCGAGTACCGCGTGCACTACGCGGCGATGAACACCACCGCGCTGACCCCGGAGGTCGCGCGTCAGTTCGGTGTCACGCGCACGCGCAACCAGATTCTGCTGGTGCTCAATGCGCAGCAGAAGCGCGCGGACCGCTACGTGCCGGTCGCGGCGACCGCCGCCGGCACCGCGACGACGCTGCTCGGCCACAGCCAGACGCTGGCGCTGCGTCCGGTACGCGAGGCCGAGGTGCACTACGTCATCGCAACCTTCGAAACGCTCGACGGCGAGTTCATGACGATTGCCGCCGATGTGCTGCCGTCAGGCAGCAACACGCCGATCCGCGTCAGCTTCAAGCAGCAGTTTTTCCGCGATTAGGTCGCCCTGACGGGCAGCCGCACCGACCCGCCGGCCCCGACGGGCGGTCACCGCGGCCCGACGAATGCGTCCGGCGCGCCGACGTGGACGGCGCCCCGCGGCTCAGAATCGTCATGTGGATATTGCCCCCACCCGAGCGTCCGCGCCGCCTGGCGCAACGCCGCCCCAAGCGCGCACCGGACACGGCAGCGTGGTACAGCGGCTGCGCGTCGCGCACAAGGTGCTGATCAGCGTCCTCCTCCTGCTGCTGCCGACGCTGGCGCTGCTGTATTACTTCACCATTACCGTTGACGCCACGATCCGCTTCGCCGAACGCGAGCGTTGCGGCCTGCGCTACGACGCGCCCTTGCGCCAGTTGCTGCACAACGCCGTGACCGCCCAACCCGCAGCGGCCTCGGTCAGCGCCATTGCGCAACTGCGCGCACTCGACGCCCAGCCCTGCACCAGCGCCAGTCACGCCGGCGAACTCCAGACTGCGGGCGCCGCCGATCAGCTGTCAGGGCTGCTGAGCCGCGGCAGCCCCGCGCCGCTGCGCCAGGCGGTCAGTGACTGGCGCGCCACCATCCGCGACGAATCCAACCTGATCCTGGATCCGGACCTGGATACCTACTACGTGCAGGAGGTCCTCTTCCGCAGCGTTGGCGAAGCGATCGAGCTGCTGGCCGGCCCTGCGGCGCCGACCGCGGCGCGACTCGAGGCGCACATCGCGCAGCTGCAGCGCAGCCTCGACGTCGCCATTGCCCACAACGACAGCTACGCCGGCAGCCGTGACACGCTCGAACCAGCGATCACCGCCACACGCGCGCGCTATCTCGCCACACTGCGCGAACTCGACGCCCCGGCGGCGCGCGCGCCGGCCATCGCGGCGCTGTTCGCCTTCGCGGAAGCGGCCGCTGCCTGGCAGGATCGCGCGCTGGACGCGCGCATCGATGATCGTCGCCAGTGGAAGCACCGCACCTATGCCATCGTCGGCGCACTGCTGCTGATCGGCGCCGGCATCGCCGCGCTGGTGGTCCATGATGTCGTGCGGCGACTGCGGGAACTGGTGGCACAGTCACGCCGGATCGCACGCGGCGAGCTGGGCCCGGCGGTCGCGGTGCAAGGCAGCGACGAGCTGGCGCTGCTGCAAGGCACCTTCAATACGATGGCCGCCGAGCTCCAGCAGCTGTACTCACAGATGGAGCGCCGCGTGCGCGACCGTACCGCGGAGGCCGAAGCGGCGGAGGCGCGCTTCCGCGCCATCGTCGAAGCCACGCCCGAGGCGATCCTGATGACCGATCATGACGGCACGATCGTTCTGGTCAACGCGCAGGCGGAGACCCTGTTCGGCTATTCCCGTGACGAACTGATCGGCGAGAAGGTCGACACACTGGTGCCGCTGCGCGACCGCGCGCGCCATATCGCCGGGCGCCAGTCCTACATGGATCACCCGTCCCCGCGCACGGTCGGTCCCGGCCGCGAACTGCATGCACTGCGCAAGGACGGCAGCGAAGTGCCGGTCGAGATCAAGCTGAGCGGACTGCAGACCCGCGAGGGGCAGTTCGCGGTAGCGGGTGTGATTGACGTGACCCAGCGCAAGGCCGCCGAACGGCTGCTGCGCGAAGCCGAAACCCACGCGCTGCGCTGCGCGATCCTGAACAGCTTCCCGGCTGCAGTGATCGCCACCGACGTCGCCGGCAGCATCGTCGCTGCCAATCCTGCCGCCGAGCGGCTGCTCGGCTATTCGCGCGAGGAGCTGCTCGGACGCGCCTCGATCCTGCTGCACGACCCGGAGGAACTGGCGCGGCGGGCACAGGAGCTGTCCAAGCAGCTCGGGCAGCACATCGCGCCCGCCTTCGCCGCCATTGCCGGCAGCGTGCGCAATGGCGAGACCGACGAACGCGAGTGGACCTGCGTGCGCAAGGACGGATCGCGCGTACCGGTGCAGATCGCCCTGACGGCGCTGCGCGACGAAGCCGGCCAGCTGTCCGGCTTCCTCAAGGTGGCCCACGACATCACGGCGCGCAAGCGCGCCGAGGCCTTCATCCATCACATGGCCTATCACGACGCGCTCACCGGCCTGCCCAACCGCGTCCTGCTGCTGGACCGGCTGGCGGTGGCGCTGCGGCAGGCGGAGCGGCACGGCGACCAGGTGGCGGTGCTGCTGATGGATCTCGATCACTTCAAGCGCATCAACGACCTGCTCGGACACCATATCGGTGATCAGCTGCTGGTCACGATCGCGGACCGGATCGAGCACGTCGTGCGCGCCATCGATACCGTCGCCCGCCTCGGCGGCGACGAATTCGTGCTGGTGCTGACCGAAGTGCGCGCACGCGCCGATGTCGAGGCGGTGATCGCCAAGCTGTTCAAGGTGGTGGCCGCGCCGGTGCACGTCGAGTCTCACGAACTCCAGGTGACGCCCAGCGTCGGCGGCTGCCTGTTTCCGGCCGACGGCGGCGACGCCGCCACGCTGCTCAAGCACGCCGACGCGGCCATGTACCAGGCCAAGGCGCGCGGACGCAACGCCGTGCAATGGTTCACCGCGACCATGCTGCAGGAGTCGCAGGAAAAGCTGGAGCTGGGCCAGGCGCTGCGGCACGCCCTCGGACGGGGCGAGCTCGCGCTGCATTACCAGCCCGAGCTGTCGCTGCGCACCCGTCGCGTCATCGGTCTCGAAGCCCTGGTGCGCTGGCAGCGTGGCGATGTCGGCATCCCGCCGGACCGCTTCATCCCGCTGGCCGAGGACAGCGGCCTGATCATGGCGCTGGGCGAATGGTCCCTGCGCCGCGCCTGCGAGGACTGCGTGCAGCTGCAGCGGCAGCTGGGCCGGCGCCTGAGCGTGGCGGTCAATGTCTCACCGCTGCAGTTCCAGCAGCCGGGCTGGCCGGCGACAATCAGCACCGCACTGCGCGCCAGCGGCCTGCATGCCAACCAGCTGGAGCTCGAAGTCACGGAAAGCATGCTGATGCAGAATCCGGAAGAAGCCGCCGAAACGCTGCGCGCGATCCGCGCGCTGGGCGTCGGCATCGTCATTGACGACTTCGGCACCGGCTACTCGAGCCTCGCCTACCTGACCCGCTTTCCGGTCGACAAGATCAAGATCGACCGCTCTTTCGTGCACAACCTGCCCTCGGACTCCAACGATGCCGCCGTGATCGACGCGATTCTGGCCATGGCGCAGCGTCTGGGCATGCGCGTGATCGCCGAAGGCGTCGAACGCGAAGACCAGCAGCACTACCTCCGGCGCCAGGGCTGCGACGAAGTGCAGGGATTCCTCTACAGCCAGGGACTCCCCGTTGCCGAGCTGCCGCTGCGGCTGGATGCGATCGAGGCCTCGTGCACGCCCGATCCCGACGGCGCCAGCGGCGCGCGGGTCGCCTAGCGCCGGTTGGTGTCGGTCCGGCCGATCGGATGCGGTCAGCGGGCCCTAAACGGTGACCTCGGCCGGCGCGCGCACCGCCAGCAGCTCGGCGACGCGCGCATCCTTCTGCTGCCACAGCGCGCCGATCCAGGCCTGGAAGCGGGCGCGGTACTCCGCATCGCTTTCGTAATCGCCGCCGTACAGCTCGTGCGGGATGCGCAGCTGACGCACGTCGACGACGACATGGCGCACGCGGCCGCAGAGGAAGTCCCAGAAGCCGCGCGCGCCGCCGGGGTAGGCAATCGTCACGTCCAGCAGCGAATTCAGACGCTCGCCCAGCGCCGAAAGCGTGAAGGCAAAGCCACCGGCCTTGGGACGCAGCAGATGCCGGTAGGGAGAGGCCTGGTGCTGGTGCTTGGCGGCGGTGAAGCGCGTGCCTTCGAGGAAGTTGAGAATCATCACCGGCTGATTGCGGTAGCGCGCGCAGGCCTTGCGCGTGGTGGCGAGATCCTGGCCGCGCAGCGCCGGATTCTTCGCGATCTGCTCCTTGCTGTGCCGCTTCATGAACGGATAGTCCAGCCCCCACCAGGCCAGGCCCAGCACCGGCACCCAGATCAGCTCCTGCTTGATGAAGAATTTGAAGAACGGCGCCCGGCGCCCAAACACCTTCATCACGACGAAGATGTCGTTCCAGCTCTGGTGATTGGCGCAGACGAGGTACTGGCCACGCGGATTGAGATCGGCGTCGATGCGGATGTCCCAGCGGATGTCGAGCAGCACCTCAGCCAGCAGCGCGTTGACCGCGGCCCATCGCTGCGCCAGCCACGCCGTCAGCCGCGACATCGCGTCGCGCGCGCGTCCCCACGTCAGCAGCTTGAGCAGGATCGCCGCATACACCGGCACCGCCCACGCCACCGTATTGATGATCAGCAGCAGCAACATCAGCGTGCCGAGCAGCGGCCCCGGCAGAAAGTGCAACATCGATAATCCCCCTGAGTATGTCTTCGCTGAATCCTGTCCCGGATCGCACTTCTGCCCGCTGCCCGTTTGGCCCCGAGCGATGCCGCGCGCGGCTGCGGCACCGCGCTAGCGGCGATCGTGCGACGACCAGTGAATGTGCACGATTTTCCAGCCCTCGGCATCCTGGCGCAGCACCATCGTTTCCGTGCTGTCCAGACTCACCGCGCGGTTTTCGAAGCTGCCGTCGATGCGCGCCTGCGTAAGCACGACCGCGAGCGCCGGCATCAGCTGCGCGTCGCGGCGCAGTACCGTGCGGCGCACGCCGGCGGCGAAGCGCAGATCGGCCGGCAGATGCGTCTGCGCGTAGTCATCACGGCGCTGCTCGACATGGCCGCTTTCGAACACCATCGCGTCCTCGTCCATCAATTCAAGCACGCGCTGTCCGTCACCCTGTGCCAGCGCGCGGTCGAACTCAGCGATCACCGCCGCCACGCCTGCCGCGTCCGTGCCGGGCTCATCGCGGGTCGCCGCGTGCGGCGACGCCTCGCGGACCCCGGGCACCTCACTCTGCATCACGTCGGCCGCCGGCAGCGGCGCCTCGGCATGGCTCCAGACCGGCGCGCAGGCCGCACCGGCGGCCCAGGCCAGCATCAGCACGCACAGCCCACGCCGCTTCATGCGCTCACCCGCCCGCCTGACTGCTCGCACGGCGCTCGCCGTCCTGATCAAAGACCTCGACCGGTCCGAGGGCCGTGCCCGGCACGCGCACGAGCACGCAGGGGCTGGTGATCACTTGCGGCGTCATCGCACCCGGCGCCGGCGAGAAAAAGGTCGCATAGATGCGCAGCGTATCGCCGACCTGGCGCGCATCGCGGCTCACGGCAATGCCGTAGCCCCCGCTCTGGCGCTGGCCCATTTCGACCAGCGCATAGCGCCCCGGCACCAGCGGCTCGATACGGTTGAGATCAACGCCACTGCGCTGCTGCCACGCCTGCACGTCCGCCGGGGACTCGAACACGCGCACCCGTGTCGTCGCATCCTCGGCCGCACACTGCTGCGCGCGGCCGGCCTCGGTGACGTCAACCGGCTCGCCGCGGGCAAACCACGTCGTCACGCCGCAGGCCGACAGCAGCAGCGCCGCCGGCACCGCCCACAGCGGCTTGATCAGATTCATGTTTCGGTCCCTCAGGAGGCGCTGCCGCGGACGTCGGCGAGGATCATCGCGGCGGCCTTCTCTGCAATCATCGTCGTCGGCGCGTTGGTGTTGCCGCCGACCAGGGTCGGCATGATAGACGCATCGGCGACGCGCAGTCCGTCGATGCCGTGCACACGCAGCTGCGCATCGACCACCGCCATCGCATCCGCCCCCATCTTGCAGGTCCCGACCGGGTGGTAGAGCGTCTCGGCATGTTCGCGCAGCCATTGGCGCAGCTGTTCGTCGGTCTGCACCTCGCTGCCCGGCTCCAGCTCCTCGGCGTGATGCGGCGCGAACGCCGGCTGCGCCAGAATCGCGCGCGCCGCGCGGATCGCCGCCACCAGCTTGTCGAGGTCGCGCGCGTCCTCGAAATAACCGGGATCGATCTCCGGCGGCGCCAGCGGATCGGCCGACGCCAGACGGATCGCGCCGCGCGAGCGCGGCCGCAGGTCGCAGGCGAGCACGGTGTAGCCGTAATGCCGCATCAGCGGCCGCAGATCGAGCCCGTGGCGCGCGTTGACCAGCGGCACGAAATGCAGCTGCAAATCCGGCACCGGCTCGGTGTCGGCGGACTTCAGGAAGCCGCCGGCCTCGGCGATGTTGCTGGTCAGCTCGCCGCGGCGGCCGAACGCATACAGCGCCAGCGCCTTGAGCGAGCGCAGCAGCGACAACGGATGCAGCGAAAACCCCAGGCGCGTCTTGCTGCGCACCGACACATAGGCATCGAGATGATCCTGCAGGTTCTGGCCGACACCCGGCAGCACGTGTACTGGCGCGATCGCATGGCGCCTGAGTTCATCGGCCGGGCCGATGCCGGACAGCAGCAGCAGCTGCGGCGAGCCGACCGCACCCGCGCAGAGCACCACTTCGCGCCGGGCATGCACCTCGCGGTACAGGCCGGCGGCGAAGTAGCGCACGCCCACGGCGCGGCGGCCGTCGAACAGGATCCGGGTCGCGCGGGTGCCGGTCAGCACGTCGAGATTGCGACGCCCCTCGATGGGCCGCAGGTAGGCCCGCGCGTTGCTGCAGCGCTCGCCGCCCTTCTGGGCGACGTGGTAGTAGCCCACGCCGTCCTGCTGCGCCCCGTTGAAATCGGCGTTGGCGCTGTAGCCGGCCTGCCGGGCGGCATCGAGAAACACCGCCGACATCGCATTGGGCTGGCGCAGCGTCGCGACGTTGAGCGGCCCGCCGAGGGCGTGAAAGTCGTCCGCACCCGGCTCGAAATGCTCCAGGCGCTTGAAATACGGCAGCACCTCGGCGTAGCTCCAGCCGGCATTGCCCAGCGCCGCCCAGTGATCGTAGTCCCAGGCGTTGCCGCGGATGTAGCACATCGCGTTGATCGACGAGCTGCCGCCCAGCGTGCGGCCGCGCGGCCAGTACAGGCGGCGATCGCCCATCTGCGCCTGCGGCACGGTCCAGAACTTCCAGTTGTAGACGTCGGAGCGCAGCATGGCGATGACGCCCGCCGGCATGCGGATGAACGGACTGGCGTCCGGCGGTCCGGCCTCGAGCAGACACACCCGGTTGCGCGCGTCGGCACTGAGCCGGTTGGCGAGCGCACAGCCGGCTGAGCCGCCGCCGACAATCACGTAGTCGTACATGGGCCTCCCAGGCATCCGTTTGCGTGTGAATGCTAACGTAGGGCGATGAACAATTCCGCTCCGGCCGCTGTGCCGCTGCAACGGCTCGACGCCGACAGCCTGCTTGCCGCGCTGACTGCGGACGGCCTGCTGCCAGCCGAGCAGGCCCGCGCGCTGCGCGGCGAGCTGGGCGGGCTGCGCGCCCACCAGCTGCTGCCGGCGATTGCCGCACACGGCATTGGCGACCGGCGTGCGCCCGGACGCACACTCACCCTCGAGGCGCTGACGCAATGGCTGGCGCAGCGCAGCGGCCTGCCCTACCTGCGCATCGACCCGCTGTCACTCGACGTAGCGCGCGTGACCTCGGTGCTGCCCTATCCGTACGCGGCGCGCGCCCGCATCCTGCCGGTGAAGCTCAGTGCCACCGAGCTGGTGGTGGCGGTGGCCGATCCCTTCGACCGTGAATGGGAGGCCGATGTCGCGCGCCTGGTCAAACAGACCATCCGCCGCGTGGTCGCCAGCGCCGAGGACATCGATCGCTATCTGGTGGAGTTCTACGCGCTGGCGCGCTCGGTGAAGTCGGCCGAGGACCAGCGCAGCCGTGCGCCTGGCGGCAGCCTGCAGAATCTGGAGCAGCTCACCGAACTGAGCCGGCGCGGCAAGATCAGCGCCGACGACCAGCACGTCGTGGCCATCGTCGACTGGCTGCTGCAGTACGCCTTCGACCAGCGCGCCTCCGACATCCACCTGGAGCCGCGCCGCGACACCGCGCAAGTGCGCTTTCGCATCGATGGCCTGCTGCACGAGGTCTACCAGATGCCCGCGAGCGTGTACGCCGCGGTCTCCAGCCGCCTGAAGATCCTCGCGCGCATGGACGTGGCCGAAAAGCGCAAGCCGCAGGACGGTCGCATCAAGACACGCACGCCCTCCGGCAAGGAGGTGGAGCTGCGCGTCTCGAGCCTGCCGACCGCCTTCGGCGAGAAGCTGGTGCTGCGCATCTTCGACCCCGAAGTGCTGGTCAAGGATTTCGCCGCACTGGGGTTCTCGGCCGAAGATGCGGCGCGCTGGCGCGCGCTGATCGCGCATCCCAACGGCATCATCCTGGTCACCGGACCGACCGGATCGGGCAAGACCACCACGCTCTATTCCTCGCTGCGCCAGCTGGCGACGCAGCAGGTCAATGTCTGCACCATCGAGGACCCGATCGAGCTGGTCGAGCCGGCCTTCAACCAGATGCAGGTGCAGCCCGGCATCGACCTGAACTTTGCCGCCGGCGTGCGCGCGCTGATGCGCCAGGACCCGGACATCGTCATGGTCGGCGAGATCCGCGATCTGGAAACCGCCGAGGTCGCGATCCAGGCCGCGCTGACCGGGCACCTGGTGCTGTCGACCCTGCACACCAACGACGCGCCGTCGGCGATCACGCGCCTGCTCGACCTGGGCGTGCCGTCCTATCTGCTGCGGGCAACCGTGCTGGGCGTGGTCGCCCAGCGCCTGGTGCGCACACTGTGCCACCACTGCAAGGCGCCGCAGCCGCTGCCGCCCGCGGCGTGGAAGGAGCTGACCGCCGGCTGGACGCTGACGCCGCCGCCGCACGCGTTCCATCCGGTGGGTTGCCTCGAATGCCGCGAAACCGGATTTCTCGGCCGCACCGGCATCTACGAGATCATGAGCCTGACGCCAACGCTCAAGCCGCTGGTGCGCGACGCGACCGAACCGGCGCGGCTGCGCGAAGCGGCGATCCGCGAAGGCATGCTGCCGCTGCGCATCGCCGGCGCGCAGAAGGTCGCCCAGGGCCTGACCACGCTCGACGAGGTGCTCAAGGTCGCGCCGCCACCGCTGCGCGTGGCCGGCTGAGCGGAGCGGACACCCCTTGAATCCTCCCGGCTGAGCCTTACATAAGCGTCACGGTCACCCGGTCCAGCAAGGAGGTTTCCATGAGTATTGCCCGTTATGAACCCTGGGCGCTCCACCGCGAGCTGCTCAGCGAAGTCAATCGCCTGTTCGAGCGTTCGAACGACGCATCCAGCGCCGCCACCGCCGACTGGGTGCCCCCGGTCGATATTGAGGAGTACGCCGACAAGTTCGTGCTCTACGCCGATGTCCCCGGCATCGAGCCGGCCGGCATCGAGGTGACGCTGGAAAAAGGCGTGCTGACCCTGTCCGGCGCTCGCGAGCAGGCCGCCGAGCAGAACGGCATCGAGCGCAAGCGCACCGAGCGCGCAAACGGCAGGTTCCTGCGCCGTTTCGTGCTGCCGGACACGGTCGATTCGGACAACGTCTCCGCCAGCGGCAAGAATGGCGTGCTGCAGATCGTCATTCCCAAGCGCGCACAGGCCCAACCGCGCAAGATCGCCGTCACGCACTGACGGCAGACACCGGAACGGGGCGCGCAGGCGCCCCGCTTCGTTTAGAGTCCCCGCTGACGCCTCTTCCAGAGCCACACCCGCATCGCGCTCATGCAGTACAAGGACTACTACAAGATTCTTGGCGTTTCGCGCACGGCCACGCCCGACGAGATCAAGCGCGCCTTCCGCAAGCTGGCGCGCGAATACCACCCGGACAAGAACAAGTCTGCCGACGCCGAAGACAAGTTCAAGGAAATCAACGAAGCCAACGAGGTACTCAGCGACGCGGAGAAACGCCGCGCTTACGACGCGCTGGGCGCCAACTGGAAAGCGGGCCAGCAGTTCACGCCGCCGCCGGGCTGGGACACCGGCTTTGTCCGCGGCGGCCACGGCCGCGCGCGCGGCGCCGAGGATCTCGGCGGCTTTTCGGACTTCTTCTCGCAGCTGTTCGGCGGCATGGGTGGCATGGGTGGCGCACGGGCCGGTGGCTTCGGCGGTTTTGGCGACATGCACGCCGAGGCCGCCCCCGACACCCGCGCGCGCCTGGCGATCAGCCTCGAGGACTCGTTTCAGGGCGCACAGCGCCAGATCAGCGTCGGCGGCCGCACGCTCAACGTGCGCATCCCCAAGGGCATTACTCCGGGCAAGACCATCCGCCTCGGCGGCCAGGGCGCGCACGGCGGCGACCTGCTGCTCGAAATCGAGTTCGCGCCGCACCCGCTGTTCGAGCTGGAAGGCTCGGATATCTACCACACGCTCAAGGTCGCGCCCTGGGAAGCGGCACTGGGCGCGAAGCTGCCGGTGCCGACCCTGGGCGGCGCGGTCGAACTGACGCTGCCGCCCAACAGCCAGAGCGGACGCAAGATGCGCCTCAAGGGGCGCGGCCTGCCGGGCGCCGTCGCCGGCGACCAGTACGTGACGCTGCAGGTGGTCACGCCGCCGGCCAGCGGCGACGAGCAGACCGGCTTCTACCGCGAGATGGCGCAGCGCTTCGCCGGCTTCGACCCGCGTCATTCCTGAGTCCGGCGTGGGTGGGTCGCCGTCGCAGGCTGCGGCCCGGCACCGGCATTTAAGCCTGGCTTAAGACCTTGCGCCTATGGTGCACTCCGGATTCCCGGAGACACCGATGACACTGGTCCGTCCCCCATTGCGGCCACTGCTGTGTGCGCTGCTGCTGAACCTGCCCGGTACCGCCGGCGCGCAAACGCCGCAGGCGCTGCTGGAGACCTTCACCCAGCAGGCGCGCAACGAAGACCGTGCTTACACCGGCCCTTCCGCGGCGCGTGGCGGCGCGTGGTTCCGCCAGCAGCATGGCGGCGACTGGAGCTGTGCCTCCTGTCACACCGCCAAGCCGCACAACCCCGGGCGCCACGCCGCCACCGGCAAGCCGATCGCCGCGCTGGCGCCGGCGGCCAACCCGCGCCGGCTCAGCGATCCGGCCAAAGTCGACAAGTGGTTCCGGCGCAACTGCCGCGACGTCCTTGCGCGCGAATGCACCGCCGCCGAGAAAAGCGATGTCGTCGCGTTTCTGCTGACCGCCCCCTGAGGAGTGCATCGTGAACCTGCACATGACCCGACTGCCGTTGCTGTTCGCCGGCGCACTGCTGGCCGCATCCGCGGCGCAGGCCGACGACGCCCGTTACGCGCCCGCCAGCGCGCTGTGGCAGAGCGAGTGCGGCAGCTGCCACCTCGCCTATCCCGCCGAGCTGCTGCCCGCGGCGGGCTGGCGGGCACTGTTTGCATCGCTCGACCAACACTTCGGCAGCGACGCCAGCCTCGACGCCGCGACCACCACCGCGCTGCTCAAGGAAGCCGAGGCGCGCGCCGCGCGTCGCGGCAGCGGCGCCCCCACCCGCATCACCGAAACGCCGTGGTTCCGGCACGAGCACGACGAGATCGCCGCCGCCATCTGGAAGCGCGCCGCGATCGGCACACCGGCGAACTGCGCTGCCTGCCACCGCGGCGCCGAACGCGGCGATTTCGCTGAAGCGCAGCTGCGCATCCCCCGCTAGGAGAACGCCAATGACACCTTCCAAGATACTGGTCTGGGACCTGCCCACCCGCGTGTTCCACTGGCTGCTGGCGATCAGCTTTGCCGGCGCCTATCTCACCGCCGAGTCCGAGTCCTGGCGCCTGGTGCACGTCACGCTGGGCTACAGCTTCGGCGGCTTGATCCTGTTCCGCCTCGTCTGGGGCCTGATCGGCAGCCGTCACGCACGCTTCGCGGCCTTTGCCTACGGCCCGCGCCGCCTGCTCGAATACCTGCGCAGCCTGCTCCAGCAGCGGCCGCAGCACTTCACCGGCCACAACCCGGCGGGCAGCTGGGCGATCTATGCGATGCTTGGCTTGGGTCTGGGTGTGGCCCTCAGCGGCTACGCGCTCTACAGCGAGATCGGCGGGGAGGCGTTCGAAGAGGTGCACGAAGTGCTCGCCAACGTGATGCTCGGCGTCGTCGCCATCCATGTGTTCGGCGTCATTCTCGCCAGCCGGATGCACGGCGAGAACCTGGCGCGCAGCATGGTCACCGGCGTCAAGCACGGCGACCCCGCCGACGCCATCCGCTCGGCGCGCCGCGGGCTGGGCGTGCTGCTGGGCGCGGTGGTGCTCGCCTTCTGGCTCGACGCTTTCGGCACCCGCACCGCACTGGTCGGCGCGCCGGTGGCCGATGCCAGCTCCT
>JBFHQK010000005.1:0-27443 GCA_041592255.1 Fontimonas sp. | reverse complement strand
GCCGGCTGCTGCGCGTCGAACTCCGGGTCCTCCCACACCGCACACAGGCTGGCGAAGCCCGCGCCCGAGGTCTCGCAGGTCGCCAGATCCACGCTCGCGCCATTGGCGGGATCGCCGGCGACCTCGTACACCCGCTCGTGGCTCGTGCCGTCGCCATCCACCCAGCCCTTGATGATCTGGATGCGCTGCAGCGGCTCGACCGGCTCGCCCGGCGCGCCGGGGTCGCGCAGTGCGGCCACCGCGAAGCGCGGCCGCGCGCCGGGCGCCGCCGCCGGCGCCAGGTCGCCGCCCATCGGCACGCCGCGCGCATAGCCGATCGCGGTGAAGTCGGTGCGGCCGCATTGATCCGGCGGCAGCTCCCAGCCGCCGAAGAAGCGCACGATCGGCCGCGTGCCGCTGGTGGCATAGGCCTCGCGTCGGCGCATTGCCGCGAACAAGGCCTCGCGCGTGTTCTCCTCGGCCCACAGCACGGCCAGGCCACCGGGGCTGGCCTCGATCGTGTCGGTCAGCCCCGGCACGCCGTCGCGCGGGTTCTGGCCGGCGCCGGCATGCCCGGGGAAGTTCGCCTCGTTGACGTTGCCGGGCGTGCCCAGATGCGTGTCGGAACTGCCGATGAAGCCATACTTGAACGGATTGACGCCGGTCGTCGCTTGCTGGCGCAGGCCGTCCTTGAGCGCCGCGCGCAGGAAATCCTGCTCCATCGGCGCACCGGTATTGAGACCGCCGAAGCGGTTGCCGGTGAGGTTGTTGTACGGCAGCAGCTCGAAGCCGCAGAGCTCGTCCTGCGCACCGGCGCCCTGCGTGCCCAGACACTCGGACTGGCCCTTGTGCTGGTAGATCTCGGCCAGCGGCTCGTTGTCCTGGCGCCGCTGCGCGAAGGCTGCGTCGTAGTCGTTGCCGAAGCGATCCTGGGTTTCGAACATCAGGCCCGCGGACAGGTTCGAGTTGTGCGGGATCGTCAGGTAGTCGCAGCCCGCGTCGCTGCGGCACTGCGCCGCCAGCGCCTGCCACAGCAGTTCAGGGCGCGGGTACTCCTGGTAGGCCGGCGGAATCGCCGGCACCGCGGCACTGCGGAAAATGACGTTGCGGTGCAGGTTGTTCGACATCGGCGCACCGGTCCACTCGTAGCCGATGAAGGTGGTGAAGCGGCAGTCGGGGCTGCGGTCGTAGTAGGCCTCGGCGGCGAGCTGCACGTCCTGCCACGGCGTCTTCGCCGCTTCGAGACAGGCGCTGCCGCCGGGGCCGCAATACGGCAGCCGCGGGATGCTGCCATTGCTGCCGACCACGGGCGCGTCCGAGACCAGCGGAATGCCGGGCGGCACCGGGAACTGCGGCAGCTCCGGCAGACCGACCGCCGCCAGGTTGAAGGCGATGAACGACTGGTCCGGAAACGAGCGGTAGAGGATGCACTCGGGCGCGTAGTACTGCAGATACGCGGCGTTGGTGCAGATCTCGGTTTCACCGAACAGCTCGGCGTGGTCCGTCACCGCGGCAAAGTCCAGTGGCCGCGCCAGCTGCGTGTAGCGGGTGGGCAGGCCCTGTTCGTCATAGGGCTGCACGCCCAGACGCTCGCCGCGCGCGAAGCGATAGGCTTCGTGCGGCCCGACGATCGTGCCCTGGGTATTCGCATCCAGCGAGTACTTGGTATGCACGTGCAGGTCGCCGAAGTACGGATTGCGCTCGGCGGTGTAGTGCGCGCAGGTGCCGGCTGCCGGCGGCGGAATCGCAGCCGGCGGCGCAGCGCTATCACCGCAGGCTGCCAGCACCAGCGCGGCGCCGGCCCATGTCCAACGGCGCAGATCCATGGTCTGCATGTGCTCCCCCCATACCGCATGCGCCGCCCGCGACGGGCGCCGCTTCACGTCTTGTTCACGTTCGCCGCGTCGAGAAACGCCGGCCGCTCGCCACCGCCGTGCAGCACCAGATTCGTTCCCGACGCATAGGCCGCCGCCGGCGACGCCAGCCAGACGCTGGCCTCGCCGATGTCGCGCGGCGTCGCCAGGCGCTGCAGCGGGATGGTTTTCGCCACGGCGGCGACGCCGGCGGCATCACCGAAATGCAGATCGGCGTGCTCGGTGAGCACGGGCCCGGGGCTGACCGCGACCACGCGCACCTTCGGCGCCCATTCCACCGCCAGCGACTGCACCAGACTGAGCACGCCGGCCTTGGCGGCACCGTAGGCCGCGGTGCCCGGCGACGGACGCAGCGCGCTGATGCTGGCGACGAAGACGATCACACCGCCGCCGGCCTGCTGCTGCATCTGCGCATTCGCTGCCTGCGCCAGATGCAGCGGCGCCAGCAGGTTGAGCTGGATGATCTTCTCGTGCAGGCGCGGCGAGGCCTGATCGGCCATCGCAAACGGCGCGCCGCCGGCGTTGTTGACGAGCACGTCGAGGCGGCCGTGACGCTCGCGGATCTGCGCGAACAGCGCATCGCGGGCCGCCTCGTCGCGCACATCGCAGGCGATGAACTCGGCGCCACGGCCCGCGGCCCGCGGCAGCTCGGCCGGCGCCTCGCGGCCGCAGACGACGACAGTGTCGCCGGCGGCCAGAAAACACTCGCTAACGCCGCGACCGACGCCCTTGGCGCCGCCGGTGACCAGCACGACACGTGCTTGACTCATCCCACTCCTCGACGACCGTGGACGCGGCAGCGCGCCCCTTCAGGCGCAGACATTGGGTCATCCGGTCGTTCCAATCCATCACCCAAAGGGACGAAGAGCCCGAATTCACGGTAAGGGACCATTCCGGTCCACGCTGCGGGCAAAGCGCCCGCGCTCCAGGTACAGAACAGGCGCATGACCCGCAAACCCGTTCCCGAAGGCCGGTACGCGAAGCTGCCCAACGGCTATCGCATCCACTACCTCGACGAAAGTCTGGGCGGCGACGGCCGGCGGCCGGTCGTCGTCTTCCTGCACGGCTCCGGCAACGGCGCCTGCGGCTACAGCAATTTCAAGGGCAACATCCCCGCGCTGGTCGGCGCCGGCTATCGCGTGATCGTGCCGGACCTGATCGGCTACGGCTACTCCGACAAGCCCGACGACGTCGAATACCCGCTGTCGTTCTTCATCGACTGCGTCAAGCAGACGCTCGATGTCATCGGCGTCGACAAGGTCACGCTGGTCGGCAATTCGCTCGGCGGCGCGATCGCGCTGGGCTTTGCGCTGGCGCATCCTGACGCCGTCGAGCGCCTGGTGCTGATGGCGCCGGGCGGGCTCAACGACCTGCCGGACTACCTGGCGATGCCGGGCATGAAGCGCATGTTCGAGCTCTACGGCTCGGGCCAGCCGGTCAGCGAAGCGCAGATGAAGGCGTTCTTCCAGAGCGCCTTCGTCGTCGATCCGGACTGCGTCACCGACGAGCTGGTGCACGAACGCGCCGAGCTGATGAAGCTGCAGAACCCGCAGGTCATCAAGACCATGAAGGTGCCCAACCTGAGTGCGCGTCTGGGCGAGATCCGCTGCCCGACGCTGGCGCTGTGGGGCCTCAACGAGAACATGATGCCGGACAGCGGCATCCTGCGGCTGGCCAAGGGGCTGCCGGACTGCCGCATGGTGCTGGTCCCGCGCTGCGGCCACTGGGTCATGATCGAGCACCGCGACCTGTTCAACCGTACCGTGCTCGACTTCCTGCAAAACGGCTGACATGGCACTGCCCGCTTCCCGCATCACCGCCCTCGGCGACGAGCTGTTCAGCGCGCTGCGCGAGCGCCGCACGATCGCGCCGCTGACCAGTCGCGAGACCGCGATCGACATCGACGACGCCTATCGCGTCTCGCTGCGCTTCCTCGACCGCCGCTGTGCCTCCGGTGAGCGCGTGATCGGCAAGAAGATCGGCGTGACCTCCAAGGCGGTGCAGGACATGCTCGGCGTGCACCAGCCGGATTTCGGCTTCCTGCTCGATTCGATGCGGGTGGACGACGGCAGCATCGTCAGCCTCGAGCGTGCCCGACTGATCCAGCCACGCGCCGAAGGCGAGATCGCGTTCGTGCTGAAGAAGGATCTCAAGGGTCCGGGCGTGAACGAGGATCAGGTGCTCGACGCCACCGACTACGTCTGCCCCTGCTTCGAGATCGTCGACTCGCGCATCCAGGACTGGAAGATCAAAATCCAGGATACCGTCGCCGACAACGCCTCCTGCGGCGTGTTCGTGCTCGGAGCCGACCGCGTCAAGCCGCAGGCGCTGGACCTCGCCGCGGTAAAGATGGACATCCACAAGAATGGCGCGCCGGTCGCCTCGGGGCTGGGCAGCGCGGTGCAGGGCCATCCGGCCACCGCGGTGGCCTGGCTGGCGAACACGCTGGGGCGCTTCGGCATTCCGTTTCTGGCCGGCGAGATGATTCTCTCGGGCTCGCTGGCCCCTCTTCTTCCCATCGTTGCCGGCGACCGCTTCCACATGACGCTGGCCGGCATCGGCGAAGCGTCGATCGGTTTCGACGCCTGAAGGACTGACTCGAATGAACAAGATCAAGTGCGCCATCATCGGCTCGGGCAACATCGGCACCGACCTGATGTACAAGCTGCAGCGCAGCCCGCTGCTGGAGCCGGTGTGGATGGTCGGCATCGATCCGGCCAGCGACGGTCTGGCCAAGGCGCGCCAGCACGGGCTGAAGACGACCGATCAGGGCGTCGATGGCCTGGTCCCGCACGTGCGCACCGACAACGTGCAGATCGCCTTCGACGCGACCAGCGCCTATGTGCACAAGGACAATTCCGACAAGCTCAACGCGCTGGGCGTGCTGATGATCGACCTGACGCCGGCGGCGATCGGCCCCTACTGCGTGCCGCCGGTGAACCTCAAGGCGCACACTGGCAAGCGCGAAATGAACGTCAACATGGTCACCTGCGGCGGCCAGGCGACGATTCCGATGGTCTACGCGGTGTCGCGGGTGCAGAAGGTCGCGTATGGCGAGATCGTCGCCACCGTGGCCAGCAAGTCGGTCGGCCCCGGCACGCGCAAGAACATCGATGAATTCACCCGCACCACCGCCGGCGCGGTCGAGAAGGTCGGTGGCGCGGCCAAGGGCAAGGCGATCATCGTCATCAATCCGGCCGAGCCGCCGCTGATGATGCGCGACACGATCCACTGCCTGACCGAGGCGCCGCCGCGGCAGGACGAGATCACGCGCTCCGTGCACGAGATGATCGCGGAAGTGCAGAAGTACGTGCCCGGCTACCGGCTGGTGAATGGGCCGGTGTTCGACGGCAACCGCGTCACCACCTTCGTCGAAGTCGCCGGCCTGGGCGATTACCTGCCCAAGTACGCCGGCAACCTCGACATCATGACCGCGGCGGCGACCCGCACCGCGGAGATGTTCGCCGAGGAGATCCGCGCCGGCCGCTTCAAGCTCGAGGCGGCGGCCTGAGACCCGCGCGCAGCCCGCGCCACACCGCACGTGAATCTCTGCGCCCCGCGCGCACGCGGCAGCCTCGCGCTGCAAGGAACGACACCATGAACCTCAAAGGCATCCAGATCAAAGTGCATGACATGTCGCTGCGCGACGGCATGCACCCGAAGCGTCACCAGATCACGATCGAGCAGATGAAGTCGATCGCCCGCGGCCTGGACGCGTCCGGCGTGCCGCTGATCGAGGTCACCCACGGCGACGGCCTGGGCGGCGCCTCGGTGAATTACGGTTTTCCGGCGGCCAGCGACGAGGAATACCTGCGCGCGGTGATCCCGCTGCTCCAGCACGCCAAGGTCTCGGCGCTGCTGCTGCCGGGCATCGGCACCGTCGATCACCTGAAGATGGCCGCCGACTGCGGCGTCACCACGATCCGCGTCGCCACGCACTGCACCGAGGCCGATGTCTCCGAACAGCACATCAGCCTGGGCCGCAAGATGGGGCTCGACACCGTCGGCTTCCTGATGATGGCGCACATGATCGAGCCGGAGCAGATCCTGGCACAGGCGCAGCTGATGGAGAGCTACGGCGCCAACTGCATCTACGTCACCGATTCGGCCGGCTACATGCTGCCCGACGACGTGTCGGCGCGCGTGCGCCTGCTGCGCGAGCGCCTCAAGCCGGAAACCGAGCTGGGCTTCCATGGCCACCACAACCTGTCGATGGGCATCGCCAACTCGCTGGCCGCGGTCGAGGCCGGCGCCCGGCGCATCGACTGCGCCTGCGGCGGCATGGGCGCCGGCGCCGGCAACACGCCGATGGAAGTGTTCGTCGCGGTGTGCAACCGCATGGGCATCGAGACCGGCGTCGACGTGTTCAAGATCTCCGATGTCGCCGAAGATCTGGTGACGCCGATCATGGATTTCCCGGTGCGCATCGACCGCAACTCGCTGACGCTGGGCTATGCCGGCGTCTACTCCTCGTTCCTGCTGTTCGCCAAGCGCGCAGAGCAGAAATACGGCGTGTCGGCACGCGAGATCCTGCTCGAGCTCGGACGCCAGAAGATGGTCGGCGGCCAGGAAGACATGATCGAGGACACCGCGCTGACGATGGCGCGCGAGCGCGGGCTGCTCAAGGCCGGTACCGCCTGAGCCCGGCTCAGCCCTGATACTTGTCGAGCAGCCGCTGCAGGCTGCCGTCGGCCTTGCGCGCGGCCAGCGCGGCGTCGAGCCTGCGAACCAGGTCCTCGGCGACGCCGGCCTTCGAGTACATCAGCGATACCTCGCCGCTGTGGATCTCCAGCGGATGCCGCGCCACCGCCGCGCTCATGCCCTTGCGCCGCAGCACCGCGGCGGCGACAAAGGGATCGTCGAGCAGGACGTCGACCTCGCCGTCGACCAGGCGCGTGTAGTTGAGTTCGACCACCGGCGCCGAGATGAAGGCGCGCGCCGTCGCCTCGCCCTGGATCACCTGCGTGGCACGCTCGCCGTAGTAGTAGCCGTCGGTGATCGCAATCCTGCGGCCGCTCTGCGCCAGCTGCTGCAGATCCATGCCGGCCAGCGCCTGCGCGTCGGCGGTGCGCGTGAACAGGGCAAAGGTTTCGCGGCGATAGGGCGGGGAGAAACGCGCGTAGCCGAGCCGCTCGGCGGTGGGGGTGGCCGCCATCAGCACGTCGACCGCCCCGGCGCGCACCCGCCCCAGCAGCTCCTGCCAGCTGCCCTGCGCAAACTCGACGGTGCAGCGGGCGTCCGCGGCGAGCTGGCGGATGAGCTCGACGTCCAGCCCGGCGACCGCCCCATCCGCGCCCTGGAACTGGTAGGGCTCCCACGGATCCCAGCCGACGCGCAGCACGCAGCTCTGCGCCTGCGGCGGCACCGGTGCCGGTGATTCGTCCCGCTGGCACGCCGCCAGCCCGAAGACGAGCACGGCAACCACGAGTGTTCCGATCCGCATCTTGAGCCTCCTCCGGGCACGGCCGGATGGCAGCACAGCGTCGGCTCACTATACGCCGGCCGGCACACGCGGACAGCCGCCCGCGTGTGCCCCCCCTCACAACGATGCGGCGCTCAGTGCCCCGCGTTGCCGGAGGCGCGCAGGGTCGCCACCTGCAGCAAGCGGTCGGTCCAGGCGATGCCGACCGCCGAGAAGATGAAGGTCATGTGAATCACCGTCTGCCACATGACGCCGGCTTCGGTGGTCGTCGTGCACTTGACGCCGGCCTCGACCGCCGAGCACAGCGGCAGCGCGCCGAGCGAACCGGCTTCGATGAAGGTCTTGAGCAGGTGGATCGACGAGATGCCGATGATCGCCATCGCCAGTTTGACCTTAAGCACCGAGGCGTTGACGTGGCTGAGCCATTCCGGTTTGTCGGGATGCCCTTCGAGGCGCAGCCGCGAGACGAAGGTTTCATAGCCTCCGACAATCACCATGACCAGCAGGTTGGAGATCATGACCACGTCGATCAGCGCCAGCACGATCAGCATGACTTCCTGCTCGCCCAGCGCGAAAGCACCGGAAATCAGGTGCAGCAGCTCCTTGATGAACAGGATGACGTACACGCTCTGCGCCACGATCAGGCCCAGGTACAGCGGCAGCTGCAGCCAGCGCGAGGAGAAAATCAGGGCCGGCAGCGGGCCCAGGGTGTTGGGACGGTCTAGGAGCATGGTTTCGACGGAGGCGGGGGCAAAACAGCCGCGGATATTAGCAAGTCGCCGGGGCGCGCGGCCGCCCTTCGCAACGCAGCTGCGCTGCGGCATGATGAGCCCCGCACGCCGATGCGTGCGTCACCTCACCTGTCTATGCTCCACGTTGCGCACTACGTCAGCGCAAGCTCGATCGCTGGCGTGGGCCTGTTCAGCGCCCAGCCGATTGCCGCCGGCACGCTCGTCTATACCTGCGACCCCCGCACCCTGCGGGTGCTGCACGACCGCGAGCTCCAGGAACTGCCGCCGACGCTGCGCGAACGCATGCTGAACTACTGCTACCGCGGCCGCGGCCCGCACCGGCTCGCCGACGCCTGGTACTTCTGCATCGACGACTCACGCTTCTTCAATCACGCCGACCGGCCCAACTGCCGCTGGCTGGCCGAATCCGAGTGCTACGTCGCCGCGGTTGACATCGCCGCCGGCACCGAGTTGACCTGCGACTACTTCGATTTCTGCGAGCCGGACGACGTGCCCTATCTCCGCTCCCTGGCAGCCTGAGCCTCAGGCCGCCGGCGGGCGGGCGCCGGCGAACAGCACGCGGGCGGCGTCGCTGCCGATGTCGGCGACCAGCGTCGAGGTGGCGACGAAGCGCGTCTTGGCGATTTTCCAGCCGGCCGCGGTGCGCGCGTACTCGTCCTCGTAATAGCCGCCGAGCTGCGTCAGCGTGCGGTCGCGCGTGTTGATCAGGCAGTAGTGCAGGCTCCAGCTGCCGCGGGCACGGTCGGCCCCGAGCAGCTCGATCTGCGGATTGACGCCGTGGTGCATCTCGATCATGTGATCGTGACAGCCGATGGCGCGGAACACCGCCACCAGCGCGTCGGCCGTGTCGAAACGGCCGACGACGCCGTAGTCGATCTCCACGGGGCCATCGACAAAACAGGCACGCATGCCCGCCGGATCCTTGCGGTCACAGCTGGACAGGTAGCGCGCCTTGAGGCTGCGGATCGCCTCGATGTCTTCCAGCGCCTGCAGGCGCTGCGTCAGGTCCGCCAAGTCCATTGCACGTCTCCGGGTGGCACACCGCGCAGTGGAGCGCAGCGCGGCGGCGCTCGAATCCTCCATTCGGCCGAGGCTGGCGCGCGCCATGCCATATCCGGCGTCTCATGCAAACAGGTGAAGTCGGTCGCCGCGCTCGCCCGTAAGGTCGGCGCTCCTGCATCGGAGCGCCTGCATGAGCACCCTGCGCGACATCGACGGCGCCGTCCACGACGGACAGGTCTGGGACCAGTTCTGTGACGCCCTCAGGCAGGCCGGCCGCACGATCCTGCGTCCGGAAGCCGCGGCAACGACCCTCGACCGCGCCGAAGGCTGGCGCTACCTGACCCGCCTGCTGCGCATCGGCCTGGAGATGCACCTGGAGTTCGCCGACCCGGACTGCCCCGGCTTTCTCGCGCCCTCGCACGAAACCGGCAAGATCGGCGCCGACAATCCCGACAATCTGTATCTGATGGCGCGCATCAGCGGTCGCAATGACTACGTGATTCGCGGCCAGCGCGGCAGCGTGCCCTACCTGAGCTTCGGCAGCCAGAAGGGGGGATACGAAACCGACGGCCGCATGGAGCAGACCGGCTTCCTCGATGCCCGGGATCTGCAGATCGATGCAGAGGGCCGCTTCGAGATCGTCGTCAGCCGCGAACCGCAGCCGCACAACTGGCTCAAGCTCGACGCGGACAGCAACGCCATCATCGTGCGCCAGACCTTCATGGACCGGCCGTCCGAACGGCCGGCGCAGCTGTCGATCGCGCGCCGTGCCGGCGGCATCAAGCCCGAGCCGCTGTCCGCGGAACGCATTCATACCGGGCTGATGCGCAGTGCGGGATTCGTGCAGGGCACGGCGACGCTGTTTGCTGACTGGGCGCGCGGTTATCTGCCGCACGTCAACCAGCTGCCACTGTCCGATCAGCAGGTGTGCCAGCGCGCCGGCGGCGATCCGAACATCCTCTACTACCACTCGGCCTGGGAACTCCAGGACGATGAGGCGCTGGTGGTGTTCCTGCCGCGCATTCCCGACTGCCGCTTCTGGAACCTGCAGATCAACAACTGGTGGATGGAATCGCTCGACTACCGTTACCACCGCATCCATCACAACGCGCATTCCGCGCAGGTTGCCGCCGACGGCAGCGTGACCCTCGTGCTCGCGCACCGCGATCCCGGCCATCCGAACTGGCTGGAGACCGCCGGCCATCAGCGCGGCACGATGTGCCTGCGTTGGGTCGGCGCCCGCGAGGCCGTGCAGCCCCTCACACGCGTCGTGCGTCTCCAGGACTTCATCCGGGAACACTGTTCATGAGCACTTCGATCCGCTTCGAGCCCCAGGCCCTGCTCGCCGAGGCGGCGCAGAAGATGCAGCTCGCCGACTTCGGCGAGCCGAGCTTCCGCGAGGGTCTGGCGGTGTTCTGCGACGCGCTCGAAGCCGAGGCGCAGCTGTCGGATCTGGGCCGCACGCTGCTGCACCAGAAGATCATCGAGCTGCTGGGCAATCGCCTGGGGATCGAGGACTGGTACCGCCGCCACCCCGAGATCGAGGACGAGCCGCTCGCCGCGCCGTTGGTGATTGTCGGCCTGCCGCGCACCGGCACCACGCTGTTGCAGCGCCTGCTGGCGCAGGATCCGCAGTTCTATTCGATGCCGTGGTGGGAATCGCGCTATCCGGTGCCGTTTGCCGGCGAGGACCTGCGCGAGCCGGCGCAGCGCATCGAGCAGGCGCGCGCCGAAGTCAAGGTGATGGTCGAGGCGATGCCCAAGCTGCTGACCATCCACCCGATGGACGCCGACCAGGCCGACGAGGAGGTGATGCTGATGGAGCACACCTTCATGGCGGCGATGAACACCTACGCCTGCATTCCGCGCTACATGGACTGGCTGGCGCGGGTCGATGAGCGCCCGGCCTACGCCTACCTGCGGCGCATGCTGAAGTTCCTGCAGTGGCAGAAGCGCCAGCGCGGGCTGCAGGCCAGCCGCTGGGTGCTCAAGGCGCCGCACCACCTGCTGCGCATGCGCCTGCTGCTGGAGACCTTCCCCGGCGCGCGCGTGATCCAGACCCATCGCGATCCGGTCGACACGATTCCGTCGATCGCCAGCTTCCTCGACACGCTGTGGCGCATCTACAGCGACCGTGTCGATCCGACCGCGGCCGGGCGCGAGTGGAGCACGCTGATGGCCAAGGCCTTCCGACACACGATGCAGGTGCGCGACGCCGATCCGGCGCCGTTCTTCGACGTGCGCTTCGAGGACACGGTGAAACGTCCGCTCGCGGTGGTGCGCGAGATCTACGCCTGGGCCGGACTCCAGCTCGGCGCGGACGCGGAAACCGCGATGCGGCACTGGCTCGACGACAACCGCCGCGGCAATCGCGCCGCGCATGAATATGACCGCGAAGCCTTCGGGCTCGACGCCGCGCAGCTGCAGCGGGACTTCGCCGAGTACCGCAGCCGCCACCTCGGCTGAACACCGATCCTGCATCAGCGCTGATTACCCGCCACACAACCGCGCGCATCCTGGGAGAACCGCATGCTGCTGAAGAACAAGGTCGTCGTCATTTCCGGCTTGGGTCCGGGCGTGGGCGTGTAGCTGGCGATCGAGGCCGCGCGCGAGGGCGCGGCCGGCGTGGCGCTGGGCGCGCGCAGCGCCGACAAGCTCGACGACGCCGAGGCCCGCATCCGCGCGCTCAACACCGACACCGCGGTGCTCAAGTGCGTCACCGACATCACCGATCGCAGCCATTGCGAGCGGCTGGCCGCCGCCGCAACCGCGCAGTTCGGCCGCATCGATGCGCTGGTCAACAGCGCGTTCTTTCACGGCGCGATGGACTACGTCAGCAGCGCCGATCTCGACAGCTGGCCGGCGGTGCTGGGCACCAATCTGCTCGGCACGCTGAAGATGACCCAGGCCGTGCTGCCGCAGATGCAGCGACAGAAAAGCGGCGCGATCGTGATGATCAACACCATGGCCGCGCGCCAGGTACCACCGCTGGGCGAGGCCGGTTACGCCGCGTCCAAGGCCGCGCTGGCCAATTCGGTGAAGTATCTGGCCACCGAAGTCGGCCCGCACGGCATCCGCGTCAACAGCATCCACATGGGCTGGATGTGGGGCGCGCCGGTGCAGGGCTACTTCGAATGGCAGGCGCAGCAGCAGCAGGTGCCGGTCGAGTCACTCAAGGCCCAGGTCGCCCAGACCATTCCGCTGCGCCGCATTCCCACCGACGATGAGTGCGCGCGTGCGGCGCTGTTCCTGGTGTCGGATTACGCCAGCGCCGTCACCGGCGCCGCGCTCGACGCCAACGGCGGCGCCTACATGCCCTGACGCCCGGCGCCGGGCGCACGCCGCCTTCTGCCCTCAGGCTTCGGCGCCGCCCCAGAGCGCCGCTGCCTGCGGGTCGATCACCGCCAGCAGGCGGTTGAGCAGCGACTTCAGCACCACCGCGTCCGAATGGCCCAGGCGTTCGAGCACCTGGGACTCGACCGCCTTGGCCTGCGCAATCAGACGCAGCGCGCAGCTGCGGCCGTCGTCGCTGAGTTCGTAGGCATCGCTCGCTCCGCGACTCGTCGGCGCCACGCGCCGCGCCAGCCCGCGATCGACCAGCGCGCTCACCGCGGCGCGGGTGGCGTCATCGAGCACGCCCTCCATGCCGGCAGTGAGATCGTCGGCACTCAGGTGCGGCTTGAGCGTCAGCGACGCCAGCACATAGAACTCCTGATCGCTGAGGCCGGCGTCGATCAGGTAGGGCCGGATCTGCGCAAAGAAGCGGAAATGGCTGCGCCCCAGCAGGTAGCCGAGGAAGTCCTCGCCGAAGCTGCCGGCCAGATGCGCGCTGCGCGGCTTGGCCCCGCTGGGGTCGCGGCGCGTCGCGTGGGCGTAGCGGCCGCCGTGAAACACCAGCGGCGCGGTCTCGTCGCGGTCGAACGCCAGCACCTCGCCGATGAAGATCAGATGATCGCCACCCTGGTACTGCGACGCGGTGCGGCACTGGAAGCGTGCGGCGCAGCCCTTCAGCAGCGGGATGTCGCCGATGCCGTGGTCGAGCTCCAGGCCACCGAACTTGTCGGCGCCGCGGCGCGCGAAACGGCCCGACAGCTCCTCCTGATCGGTCGCCAGCACGTGCACTGCCCAATGCTCGGCGCTGCGGAACGCGTCCAGGTTCAGCGACGAGTTGGCCAGGCTCCACAGCACCAGCGGCGGGTCGAGTGAGACCGAATTGAAGCTGTTGACCGTCAAGCCCAGCGGCGTGCCGTCGGCCGCGCGCGTGGTGATGATGGTGACGCCGGTGGCGAAGCTGCCGAGCGCCTTGCGGAACTCCGTGGGGTCCAATGCTGCCTGTGCGCTCATGCCCTTGAATCGTCTGCTCGTGCGGCCGCGGGGGCCAAGAAAATCAGAGGTTGTACTTGATCGTGAACGTCGCGTAGTCGCGGTCGGCCACCGGATTGGTCGGAATCGGGCTGTCGCGCATGGTCTTGCGCGGATTGCCGAGGAACCAGTTGTAGCCGAGCGCGAACTCGAGGTTCTGCAGGTACTGCGCGGTCACCGACAGGCCGATGCGGCGGTCGCCTTCGCCGAACAGCGCGCCGAAGGTGCCGGCGGTGGACGCATAACCGTTGGCGGCGTGCGCGAACGCGATCGGCGTGCCGATATCCCAGCCCGGCAGCAGATTGCGGCCCTTGGGCAACATCATGAATTGATACGCCCAGGCGTTGCGGTCGTAGAACAGTTCGGTACCGTCGCCGCGCGGCTCCTGGCCGTTGAAGCGCTCGATCGGGTCGACCTTGTCGACGTACAGATACGCCGCCTCGCCGACCACCGCGATCTCGTCGTAGAACCAGAACTTGGGGTTGGCGACGTAGAGCGTCGAGATGTTGGCCTGATAGGTCTCGGCACGCGTGAAGATCGGGCTGAGCACGCCGGAGACGTCGGCCGCGGCGGAGACGTCGATGCCGTCGCGGAAGATCAGGTCGCCGGCGAGGTTGAGACCGAACAGGGTCGTGGTCCAGCTGCCGGCGATCATCTCGATGTCGCCGAAGTACTTGACGTTGTAGCTCACCGGCACCGACTGCTCGATGATCTTGGTGGTGACGTCCTCGCTGGTGATCGGATCCTCGCCGATGTAGGCAAAGCCGAAGTTCAGGTTCACCGTCGGGTTGTGGTTGTGATAGCGGATGTAATACGCACCCAGACTGGTGGTCGGCGTGACCTGCGCCTTGAGACCGACGCCCCACTGCCCGTCGGCGTCCGGGCGGATGTCCTTCTGCCGC
Source organism: Fontimonas sp. (assembly GCA_041592255.1). Classification (GTDB taxonomy): domain Bacteria; phylum Pseudomonadota; class Gammaproteobacteria; order Nevskiales; family Nevskiaceae; genus Solimonas. Next base: position 13,150 of record JBFHQK010000005.1, on the reverse strand, counting down.
GGCACGTCGATGGTGCGCGGCGCATTGATCAGTCCGCCGCCGACACCGCCACCGGCCAGACATAGCGCGCTCAGATCGAGGCCGCTGCCGGGCACCGCGAGCAGGCCCGGGCAGTTTTCCGCATAGGCCGGATTGCCGGAACCGTAGGCGAGCTCGGCGCCGGGGCCGACGACATCGGCCACCGAGAAGTAGTCGCCGACCGGAAACACTTCGGTGGGCTTGTAGTCGAGCTGGTAGTAGCCCATCAGCGAGACGTTGTAGCCAAAGGCGATCGTCGCCGACACCTGGTGCACCGGCAGCAGGATCTCCTTGATCTCGGCGCCGGGGACGAAGGCCTTGGTGGCGTCGTTGGGGCCCTGCGCCGAGACGATGCCGGGGAAGAACAGGCTCTCGCCCCAGGCGACCAGGTGCTTGCCGAAGCGCACATTGAGCGCGATGTCGTCGCTCAGGTAGAAGTCACCATAAACGTAGGCTTCGAGCAGGCGCGAGCGCTCGCCGTTGTAGTACACGGCGCCGTCGTTGAACTCGTTGAAGGCGCAGTTGACCGCGTCGCGCGAACACTCGAGCGTGTTGGGGCCGTAGTCGTTGACGTTGTCGGGGTCGACCGGATCGCGGTCGTTGTTGTCGTGAAACACCCAGTCGTAAAAGCCGGTGCCGCTGACCACCAGGCCGAGGTTTTCCCGGCGCAGGCCGACTTCGTAGAACGCACTCAGGCGGTTGTTGACCGGGCTGTAGCGTTCGAACGCGCGATCGCCGTCGTCGAGGTTGATCGACTTCGGCAGGCCGGTGTGGCCAAAGCCGATGCGGCGGCCGAAATCGTCCGGCTGCGGATAGGCCACCGACTGGAATGGATCGACTTCGGCGTTGATCAGCGCCTGCGACGGATCGCGCATGCGCACGGCCAGGCTGTAGGTGGTCGTGATCTTGTACGAGCCTTCGATGTCGGCAAACAGGTCGAAGGATCCCGCCCATGCGCTGCCCTGCAGCAGGGTGCCGGCCAACAGCAACCCGATCCGCCCCGCCCCACTGCCGATTTCAGCCGACGACCGCGCCATGGCCACTCCCCCTGATTCGTTATGGATTACCGCTGCCACACCGTAGAGACCGACGCACCGCTCAGCCTCACCCGAATTGAGTAGGGTGCGGGCCTGCGCAGCGAGGCTAGCGCATCCTCGGCACGGGCGCGCGCGGCGCCGGATCAGAAGCTGTACTTCACCGTCAGCGCGGCATAGTCGCGGTCGGCGTACGGTCGTTCGCTGAAATGCGGCGTGCCGAGGAAGGCGTTGAGGCTGAGCCCCAGCTGCAGCTGCTGCAGCCGGGTGAACTGGAAGCCGATGCTGGCGCGGCGGTCGCCCTCGCCCATCAGCGAACCCAGGCCGGAGGCAAACGCCGAGTGGCCGTCGCCGACCGCGGCATAGCTCACCGGCACTTGCAGGTCCCAGCCGCTGACGATGTTCTTGTAATCGATCAGCGCCAGCAGCGAATAGCCCCAGGCGTTGGTCGTGTTGGTCAGCTCGGTCGAGCAGCCGGTCGGGCCGCAGGCGGCATCGACGTCGTGCACGTGCACGTAGCCGGCTTCACCGACCACGGTGAGCGTGTCCCAGAACGCCGTCGGGCCGACGGTGTACAGGCCCGAGAGCAGACCCTGCATCACCCGCGCCCGCGTCGGCGTCGGCACCGGCCCGAGCAGGCCGCCGTCGACATCGACCAGCACGTCGATGCCGTCGCGGTAGAGCAGCTCGCCGCCGAGGTTGGCGCCCAGCAGGGTGGTCGAGACGCTCAGCGCGGTCAGGTCGACGCCGTCGAAGTAGCGGATGTTGTAGGTCACCGGCACCTGCAGGCCCAGCGCCTCGGTGGTCAGCAGCACCGGCGCGCCGTCGACGCCACCGAGCAGCGGCGCGTAGCCGTAGTTCTGCACCGGCGCCGGCGTGGTGTTGTGGTAGCGCAGCCGGTACAGGCCCAACGCGGTCACCGGGGTGGCCTGCCACTTCACGCCCAGGCCCCACTGGCCGTGATCGCTGGGGCGGATGTCGGCGCCGCGCTGCACGTTGATATAGCGTGGCGAACCGGGCTGGGCGAGCGTCGACACCGGCAGGCTGAGATCCGGCAGCAGCGGATCCAGTGCTCCCAACGCGTCGCCGAGCGCTGCGGTCAGCGCGTCGGCCGGCAGGTCCGGCGCCAACAAGTCGAGCACCAGCGCCAGCGCCTCGGGCACGTCATCCGACAGCAGGTTGATGTCGGCCAGATTGGCCAGATACAGCGGGTTCTCGATGCCCCAGATGAACTCGGCGCCCGGGCCGACGACGTCGGACACCGAGAAGTATTCGCCGACCGGGTTGAGCTCGACCGGCTGGAACTCCAGCTTGTACTGCGCCAGCAGCGTCCAGTCGAAACCCAGCGACAGCTGCATCGACACCTGGTTGACCGGCAGCAGGATGCTCTTGACGTCGGCGCCGGGCACCGTGGCCTGGGTCGCGTCGGCCGGCGACTGCGCCAGGGCGACGCCGGAGAAGAACAGGCTTTCGCCCCAGGCGGCGATGTGACGGCCGACGCGCAGGTTCAGTGCCGCGTCGTCGCTCAGGTACCAGGAGCCGTAGGCATAGGCATCGAGCACGCGCGCGCGGCGGCCGGCGCGGTACGCGGCGCTGTCGGAGAACGCGTCGTGCGGGCCGTCGGTCTTGTTGAGGGTCTGTGGCGAATCGTTGTCGTTGCGCCGGCGGTAGACGCCGTCGTAGAACGCATCGCCGCGCAGCAGCAGACCGTAGTCGTCATGGACGAAGTGCAGCTCGCCCAGCAGCGACAGGCGGTTGTTGACGACCGCGCCGTCGCCGAAGTTGCGGTCGCCGTCGTCGTAGTTCGCCGACTCCGGCAGCTTGAGATAGTCCGGGATCGGAATCTCCGCACTCGGCGGCGCAGCGATGATGCCGGCGTGCGGCGCTTTCAGGCGCGTCGCGAGCGCGTAGCCAGCCTGCAGCTGGTACTCGGTGTCGATGCCCCACAGCTCGACGGTGCCAGCCTGCGCCGGGGCGCCCAACCACGGCGCCACCAACGCCGTCGCGGCGGTGATGATGCGGCGACGGGCACACAACGCCCCGTCACGATGCCTGTGCTGCGCCATCGTGTCTCCTTTCGTGCTGCGACTGCGGGATGGGCCAATGCTGCGCGATCGGTGCGGCACCGTCGTCACCCGAAGCGACGAACGTACAGCGCGCAGGCCGACCGTTTTTCGTATCGTTTTCGTCGGGTCTGTCCTACGTCTCGTACGATTCGGGGTGGTCGCGCGCGCGGAAATCAGGCACCGTAGCCGCCATAACAAGCTCCGCGACGACAGCCCTCGGCGGTCGGCGCGAACTGGGAGGGAGAGCACATGCAATACCTGAGTCCGGTTGACGCCGCGTTCCTGCGCATGGAGTCGGCGCGCACGCCGATGCACGTCGGCGCGCTGATGACCTTCCGCCTGCCGGATCAGGCCCCGCCCGACTTCCTGCAGCGTCTGCTCCAGCGCATGCGCGAGCACCCGTTCATGCCCGAGCCCTTCACCTACAAGCTGGCGAACAGCCTGTGGTCGCGGCTGCGCCCGGCCTGGGTCGAAACCACGGTCGACATGGACTACCACCTGCGCCACTCGGCGCTGCCCTTCCCCGGCGGCGAACGCGAGCTCGGCGTGCTGGTCGCGCGCCTGCACTCGCATCCGCTCGACCTGACGCGTCCGCTGTGGGAGGTGCACGTCATCGAGGGCCTCGCCGGCAACCGCTTCGCGCTGTACTTCACGGCCCATCACTGCGCCATCGATGGCATGGGTGCGATGCGCATGGTGCAGCGCTGGCTGTCGGCGGACCCTCACGATGCCAATGTCAGCGGCCCGTGGGTGCTCGCGGCCAAGCCGCCGCGCGCGGAAACGACCGCGGCGCCGGCAACGCTGGTCGAGCGCCTGAAACAACCGATCACCTTCGCCGGCGCGCAGCTGCGCTCGCTCGCCGATCTGGCGCGCGCGCTGATCAAGATGAGCCAGGGCGAGGACAGCACGATCCGCGCCGCGCTGTCGGTGCCGCGCAGCCTGTTCAACGTGCCGATCACCCAGCAGCGCCGCCTCGGCACGCAGATCCTGAGCCTGCCGCGCATCAAGGCGATCGGTGAGGCCGCCGGCGCCAGCACCAACGACGTGCTGATGGCAGTCTGCGGCGGCGCGATCCGCCGCTACCTGCTCGAGAACCACGCGCTGCCGGAGCGCGCCCTGCTGGCGTCGGTGCCGATCGGGCTGGCGCGCCCCGACAACAAGGGCGGCAACGCCGTCGTCGGCTTCGTCTGTCCGCTGGGCACGCACATCGACGACCCGCGCGAACGCCTCGACAGCATTCGCCGCATCACCACGCGCGCCAAGGACGAACTGAGCGCGATGTCGCCGGACGCGCTCAACCAGTTCGCGCTGCTCGGGCTGTCGCCGCTGCTGCTCGGCCAGATGAGCGGCGCGCTGCCCAAGATGCCGCCGCTGTTCAACTTCGTGATCTCGAACGTGGTGCTGTCGAAAAAGCCGCTGTACCTGATGGGCGCGGAGCTCGAGGCGATGTATCCGGTGTCGTTCCTGTTCGACGGCTACGCGCTCAACATCACGCTGGTCGGCTACTGCGACCGCGTCGCCGTCGGCTTCCTCGGCTGTCGCAACGCGATTCCCAGCCTGCAGCGCCTGGCCGTGTACACCGGCGAGGCGCTGGCCGACCTCGAAGCCGCGGTCGGCATCGCGCCGCCGCAACCGCAGAAGGGCAGCGCGCGGCCGCCCAAGCCGCGACGGCGCCGCGCGCGCGTCTGAACGCCGCGCGCGTCAGGCGCCCAGCGGCGGGCAGGCGCGATCGATGGCGTTGAGCACGCCGATCAGGCGTAGCAGCCCGGACGGCGCGATCGACTTGCCGGTGTTGAGCAGCGCCACCGACAGATCGCGCTGCGGATCGGCCCAGCACAGCACCGAGACGAATCCCAGGTGGCCGAAGGCCTGGCCGCAGTGCCGCCCGAACAGTCCGAACGGCTCCTCGCCGAGCATGAAGCCAGCGGAAAAACGCATCGGCATGCGCAAGGTCGCATCCCACTGGATGCGCCCGACCGGATGCACCGCCTCCTCGACCGTCTCGCGCCGCAGCACGCGCACGCCGTCGAGTTCGCCGCCGTTGAGCAGCATCTGGAACACGCGACTGGCGTCGTCGGCGCTGGCGTAGATGTTGCCCGCCGGCACCACCGAGGACAGGAAGGCGTCGGTGTTGGAGGCCGCCACCGCCGCGCCGAAGTCGACGCCGACGATGTTCTTGACGTAGGTCGCGAGCGGTCCGATCGGGCGCGGTCCGGTCATCCAGTGATGCGGCGCATCGTCGCGCCGGCGCTCGGGCAGACCGGACGTCAGGTGCCGGCCGCGCAGCGGCGCGGCGATCCAGTCGCGCAGCGCGTCATTGAGCTCGACGCCGGCGACGCGGCGCACGATCTCGCCGACGATGTAACCCGCGGTCAGCGCGTGATAGGCCTGGCGCTCGAAATGGCGGTCGAAGGGTCGGGCTGCGCACAGCAGCTGCACCGCGCGGTCCCAGTCGCGCAGCAGCTCCGGCGTCGGATCGACTTCGGGAATCGCCGGCACCCCGGCGCGGTGCGCGAGCAGCTGGCGGATCGTCACCCGGTGCTTGCCGTGCGCTGCGAACTCGGGGATGTGGTCGACGACGAGATCTTCCAGACGCAGCCGGCCGTCCTCGACCAGCTTGTGAACCAGCAGCGCGGTGACCGACTTCGAGGCCGAGAACAGGCACAGCGGGGCGTCCGGCGACAACGGCACCAGCGGACCGCGTTCGCCGGGTCCGTTGCCGCGCAGGCAGCCGAGCGCGCGCTTGAGCACGATGCGGCCCTGGCGGCGCACCACCAGGGTGATCGCCGGATGCAGTCCGGTGCGGTAGAGCCGCTCGACGGCACTCCAGACACCGGCGACGGCCTTGGGCTTGAGGCCGACCTCGCGCGGATCGCACTCGGCCGCTGCGTCGATGCGCGTCAGCGCCGCCAGCTTGCGCGGCACCGCCACCCGCGTCGGACGCATGAACGGCAGATCCGAAAGCAAGAGGGTCATAGCTGACCCGCCGGGATCCGCAACACCAGACCGTCGAGCGCCTCGGTGACCTGGATCTGGCACGACAGGCGGCTGTGCGGACCGGGCTCGACCGCGCCTTCGAGCATGCCCCGCTCCATCGCGTCCGGCGCGGGCAGCTGCGACAACCAGGGCTCGTCGACGTAGACATGACAGGTCGCGCAGGCGCACGAACCGCCGCATTCGCCGACGATGCCCGGCACCAGATTGGCGGTCGCTGCCGCCATCACCGAGGTGCCGGGCAAGGCCTCGACCACGTGCGTCCGGCCGCCGGCTGCGATGAAGCGGAGCGTAGGCATCGGCTCAGGCCGCCAGCGTCTTGAGCGCCACCGCTTCGTCGGCCAGCTGCGCCGGATCGACGACCGCGCCGGCGGCGACCAGCTTCTTCGCCAGCATGAAGTCCTGCGGCCGGCTCACCGTGTCGGCGGCAATCAGGCGGCCGTCCTTGAGGTAGAACACGGCGAAGTTGCGCTGCGTGGTGGGATCACCGCGCACGACGAGCTGGTCATAGCCGCTCGACACGCCGACCATCTGCAGCTTGAGATCGTATTGATCGGACCAGAACCAGGGCACCATCTGATAGGCCTCGTTGCGGCCCATGATGTTGCGCGCCGCGGCGCGCGCCTGCTCCATCGCGTTCTGCACCGACTCCAGGCGCACGCGCCGGCCAAGAAAGCTGCTTGGGTGGTTGCTGCAATCGCCGGCGGCGTAGATGTCGGGATCATCGGTGCGCGCGTACGCGTCGACGACGATGCCGTTGTCGACCGCCAGCCCCGCGGCCGCGGCCAGTTCCGTGTTGGGGATCAGGCCGATGCCGACGATCACCAGATCGGCCTCGACCGCGCTGCCGTCGGCCAGGCGCACGCGCTCGGCCTGCGCCGCACCCTCGATCGCGGTGACACCGACGCCGGTGCGCAGATCGACGCCGGCCTCGCGGTGCATCCGCTCGAAAAACGCCGACACCTCCGGGCAGGTCACGCGCGCGAGCACGCGCGGCAGCCCTTCGAGCACCGTCACCGCGAGTCCCTGCTTGACCAGCACCGCCGCGGCTTCGAGACCGATGAAGCCGCCGCCGACGATCGCCACGCGCGCGCCGGCCTGACAGCGGCTGCGGATCTTCTGCACGTCGGCGATGGTGCGCAGCAGGAACACATTGGGCTTGTCAGCACCGGGCACCGGCAGCGGCCGCGCGCGGCCGCCAGTGGCCAGCACCAGGGCGTCGTACGCAAGCTCGCTGCCGTCGGCGAGCCGCACGCGCCGGGCGGCGCGGTCGATGCGCGTCACTGCCACGCCGCCGCGATACTCGATGCCGGCCTTGTCCAGGTTCGCGGCCTGCATCATGTACAGCTGCTCCTCGCCGACGCTGCCGGCGAGATAGGCCTTCGACAGCGGCGGCCGCTTGTACGGCAGGAACGGCTCCTCGCCGACGATGATCACCCGACCGTCATAGCCCAGCTTGCGCAGCTCGGCCGCGGTCTCACCGCCGGCCTGGCCGCCGCCGACGATGACCACGGCGCGTTGTCCAGCCTCACTCATTCCTGCATTCCTCGATGATCCCCCACGATAGTGTCACGGCGCGCTTGCGCCGGCGGCATCCGCCGTTTGGGGTAGAGCGGCGCCGCTGCGTAGCCTAGGTCCCGCCGGCGCCCTGCGCGTATGGCTTGAGCGGCGGCTCGGCGGCGGCGAAATGCGGCTGCGGCGCACCGTTGGCCGGCTCCTGCCGCAACACCGACAGCATGCCCTGGACGATCTCCGGCGCAACGATCTGCTCGGGCACGATCGGCGCCAGCCCGCACAGCGCCGCGCCGCCGGCGCGCGCGGCGTTGGCCGGCCCGTCGTGCGCCAGCGCATCCAGCGCCAGTTCGAAGGCGACGCGATCGCTCAGTCCGATCGTCGCGTGGTCGACAAACCGCCCCGGACAGAGGTCCTGCAGCAGGATGTTGGCCACGCGCGGATTGTCGCGTCCGTAGTCGACCGCGGCGGTCGGCACCGGCTGCACCGGCTGCACCAGTTCGTCATACAGCGTGTAGAGCGCGCTGTAGGAGATGTCGCCGGGCGTCTCGTCGCCGGCATTGGTCGCGGCCATGAAACGGGAGTCCGGCGCGAACTGATGGATCGATTCGGGCACCAGGCCGACCGCCGCCATCAGTGGCAGGATGCCGCCGTTGGCGGCGACTTCGGTGCCGTGGTTGGGCCCGGCCAGCATCACGAAGTCATCGACCGCCGCACGTGCCGAAGGCCACCACTTGAGCGCCCAGCGCGGCACCGCCACCCCCTGGCTGTGACCGACGACGGCGACGCGGCGCCCGCTGTCGGCGTGGATGCGGCGCAGCGCATGCACGACGTACTCGGCCGACACCTGCATATCGCCAAATCCGCGGTCGGGATAGGTCACGGTGCAGACGTCGTAACCGCGCGCCGCCAGCAGCGGCAGCCAGCTCCAGTCGTACTGCTCGAAGCCCGCCGTGAAGGTGCCATGCACCAGCAGCACCGGCGGCCGCTGCGGATTGGCAAACGGGGTGCACAGCAGCGCCGCCTCCAGCCGCGCCGGATCCGTTTCCAGCGCCGGTTCGGGCGCCAGCCCGGCCTGCACGCCGTCGCGGTCGTCGCCGCAGCTGATCAGCACGAACAAGGCCAGCAGCAGCCCGCCGGCGATCTGGCCGCGCGCGGAGATCACGCCGCACGCTCGCCGCGGTAGACCGCCCAGTTCTTCTCGGTCTCGTGCAGACGGACTTCGTGCAGCAGGGCGCCGAAGCGCGCATGCAGCACGTTCCAGAACAGCACGACCAGATTCTCGACCGTCGGATTGATGCCGCGGCACAGCGCCGAGTCGTGGTTGAGGTGGCGGTGATCGACGTCCTCGAGAATCAGCGCGCGCGTCGCGTCGCGGACTTCGGTCAGGTTGACGACCACCCCGGTGCGCGGATCGACCGGACCGCGCAGCGTCACTTCGAGCACGTAGTTGTGGCCGTGGCCGTAGTCGTGCGCACAGGGACCGAACAGCCTGCGGTTCTCATCCTCGCTGAGCGCGCGCGACCACAGGCGATGACCGGCGCAGAAGGTTTCGCGCCGGGTCAGGTAGACGATCGGCGCCGCTTCAGTCGTCATTGCAGTGAATTTCGACGGTGGTTCCAGTGATGATGCCCGACTGCGCACGGTCGAGCAGGAATTCGACCGTGGGGGCGATTTCGTCGGGGCTGGTGTGCGGCTGCAGACCCAGCGCGCCGACCATGTCGGTGCGCATCGTGCCCGGCGCAATCGCGTTGACGCGAATGCCGAGCGGCTTGCCCTCGAGCGCGAGCGCCTCGGTCAGGCCGACGACGGCATGCTTGGAGGTGGCGTAGGCGCCGAAGCCGGCAAAGCGCTGCATGCCGCGCAGGCCGCCCAGCGACGACACGTTGACGATATCGCCCGGCGTGCCGCGCGCGCGCCACAGCCGCATCGCCGCGCTGCAGGCGTGAAAGGTGCCGGCGACGTTGATCGCCATCACCTCGGCGAAACGCTGCGGCGTCAGCTCGTCCCAGATCGCACCGCGTCCGAGGATCGCCGCGCTGCAGACCAGTGCATCGGGGGCGAACGCGCCGATCGCGGCTTCGACCGCCTCGGCGTCGGCCACATCCAGCGGGCAGGCCTGCGCCGTGCTGCCGAGCTCGGCGGCCAGTGCGCGCAGCGGCGCATCGCGCCGGCCGGCCAGCGCGATGCGCCAGCCGCGCACCGCCAGCCGGCGCGCCACCGCAGCGCCCAGGCCGGTGCCGCCGCCGGTGATGAAAACGGATCGCTGTGAAGTCATCGCCGGATTGTCGCACGAGCGTTGCGCCCCGGCGTCGCCGGCCGGATCGCCTGCATGACGCGTCATCGCCTCATCCCTTCAGCGCCGCGCCGATCTCGTCGAGGATCCGCGGATCGTCGATCGTCGCCGGCACGGTGTAGGGCTGACGATCGGCGATCGCGCGCATGGTCGCGCGCAACACCTTGCCGGAGCGGGTCTTGGGCAGGCGCTGGACAACGAACACCTGCTTGAACGCGGCGACCGCGCCGATCTGTTCGCGCACGCGCGCGACCAGTTCACGCTGGATGTCGGCATGCGGCCGGTCGACGCCGGCCTTGAGCACCACCAGGCCCAGCGGCAGCTGGCCTTTCATCGCGTCGGCGACGCCGATCACGGCGCACTCGGCCACATCGGGATGCCCGGCCAGCACTTCCTCCATCGCCCCGGTCGACAGCCGGTGCCCGGCGACATTGATGATGTCGTCGATGCGCGACATGATCCAGCCGTAGCCGTCGGCGTCGACGTAGCCGGCATCGCCGGTGAGGTAGTAGCCGGGGTAGCGGTCCAGGTAGTGCTCGCGATAGCCCTGCTCGTTGTTCCACATCGTCGTCAGCGTGCCCGGCGGCAGCGGCAGCTTGAGCACCAGATTGCCGATCTGGCCCGGCGGCAGGCGCTGGCCCTGCGCGTCGAGCGCGTGCAGCTCGTAACCGGGCACCGGCACGGTCGCGGATCCGGGCTTGACCGGCATCGGCTCCAGCCCGAGACAGTTCGCGATCGCCGGCCAGCCCAGCTCGGTCTGCCACCAGTGATCGACCACCGGCACCTTGAGCATGTCCTGGGCCCACTGAATCGTGTCGGGGTCGGAGCGCTCGCCGGCGAGGAACAGCGCGCGCAGGCAGGAAAGGTCGTGGCGCTTGAGCAACTCGCCGCGCGGATCTTCCTTCTTGATGGCGCGAAACGCCGTCGGCGCGGTGAAGAAGCTGCGCACGCGATGCTCGCTGATCACGCGCCAGAACGCCCCGGCATCGGGCGTGCCCACCGGCTTGCCCTCGTAGAGCACGGTGGTGCAGCCCAGCAGCAGCGGCGCGTAGACGATGTACGAGTGCCCGACGACCCAGCCGACGTCGGACGCGGCCCAGAACACTTCGCCGGGGCGCGCGTCATAGACCGCGCGCATCGAGTAATGCAGCGCCACCGCATGGCCGCCGTGATCGCGTACCACGCCCTTGGGCTTGCCGGTGGTGCCCGAGGTGTAGAGCACGTAGAGCGGATCGGTCGCCGCCAGCGGCACGCAATCCACCGGCGCGGCGTCGGCGACCGCGTCGGTCCAGTCAACATCGCGCCCGGCGACGCACGCGGCGACGCACTGCGGCCGCTGCAGAATGATGCAGCGGCCCACCTTGTGCGCGGACAGCTCCAGCGCCTGATCGAGCAGCGGCTTGTAGGCGACGACGCGCCCCGGCTCGATGCCGCAGGACGCCGACACCACCAGCACCGGCTGCGCGTCGTCGATGCGCTTGGCCAGCTCCGGCGCGGCGAAACCGCCGAAGACGACCGAGTGCACCGCGCCGATGCGCGCGCAGGCCAGCATCGCGATCGCTGCCTCCGGCACCATCGGCATGTAGATGACCACCCGATCGCCGCGGCTGACGCCCTGCGCCTGCAGCGCGCCGGCAAAGCGCGCGACTGCATCGCGCAGCTCGCGGTAGCTGTAGCGGCGCTGCGTGGCGGTGACCGGGCTGTCGTAGATCAGCGCCGTCTGCTCGGCACGGCCGGCGTCGACGTGGCGGTCGAGCGCGTTGTAACAGGTGTTGAACAGGCCGCCGGCGAACCAGCGGGAGCGCGGCCGGCCGGAAGGGCCCGGCGCGTCATCGAGCACCCGGTCCCAGCGCCGGTGCCAGTGCAGCTGCCCGGCCTGTTCGGCCCAGAACGCCTGCGGGTCCGCCAGCGAACGGCGGTATTCGTGCTGATAGCGGCTCACGTCGGCTCTCCTGCGGTCGCATGCAGCCAGCCCGATCGGGACCGGCAGTTCCGCATCCTGCACCGGAGCGTGCGCCGCGGGAATCCTGCTTTCGGACGACCGGGGCCGCGCCGCGCTCAGGCCGTGGGCAGGTGCGCGCGAATGAAGCCGGCGATGTCCCGGCGCGCCTGGCGGACTTCCGCGAACAGCATCTCGAACAGCGGGAAGGCGTGCGGCAGCAGCGGCCACACGTCGAGCTGCGTCGGCACCCCGACCGCCCGCGCGCGCCGCGCCAGCAGCACGGTATCGTCGACCAGCACTTCGTTGTCGCTGGCGAGCAGATACAGCGGCGGGAATCCGCTCAGATCCGCATACAGCGGCGACAGCTCCGGGTCCGACGCGTCCCAGTCGCCGGCGTAAAGCTCGTCGACGCGTGCCAGCGCCGCGATCGGCAGCAAAGGATCCGAGCGCATCTTGATCGCCCGCGACGGCGGCGCATGGATGCGCCCCATCTCGGTGACCGGCGAGATCGCCACCGCGCAGCACGGCCGCGGCAGCCCGGCCTTGCGGATGCGCTGCAGCACGCCCAGGGTCAGATTGCCGCCGGCGGACTCGCCAGCGATGACGATGCGCCGGGCATCGAAGCCCAGATCGAGCAGCGCCTGATACGCGCGCTCGCAGTCGTCGAGCGCGGCCGGAAAGCGCGCCCCCGGCGCCAGCCGGTAATCGGCCATGAATCCGACCGCGTCGAGCTCGCGGCACAGCCGGCCCAGCATCCACACATGCGCGCGCGGCACCGCCGGCATCAAGAACGCGCCGCCGTGCAGATACAGGATCACCGGCTTGTGCGTATCGCGCAGATCGCCGAGCACATGGCCCGGCACCTGACCGACGACGCGGTAGTCCAGCGCCAGCCCGCTGCTGTCCCGGCACACCTGGCGCGCCAACGACAACTGCATCCGCGCAATCCGCACCGTCGGGCCGTTCACCACCCAGCCCAGCCACGGCTTGAGGATGTGGCGCAGCAGCCAGACGATGATGCGGCTGCGCAGACCGATCTTCACCGGCTTGAGCGTATAGCCGCCGGCGTCATCAGACGGCGCCGGCGCGGACGAAGACAGAAAGGCAGGATCGGCGTTCATGGCGGCGCAGTGTAAGCCGGCGGCGCGGAACCGCGTCACCCGTTCAGGCGAAGGCGGCCGCGCTTAGTGCAGCGTCGGCCCGGCGCCGCAGCACTTCTTGAACTTGCGTCCGCTACCACAGGGGCAGGATTCGTTGCGGCCAACCTTGGGCTCCGTGCGCCGCACCG